>CBDUKI010000222.1:0-4241 GCA_965367765.1 uncultured Henriciella sp. | reverse complement strand
CCATGGCCGCCGCTGGGGTCAACCGGGCCAGTCTGGGCGTACAAACGCTGGATCCGCAGGTTCAGAAGGCCGTCAACCGTATCCAGCCGCGCGAGCTGATCCAGGATTGTATTGAGGGGCTGCGCATTGCCGGTATTGCTGCGATCAATGTCGATCTGATGTATGGCCTGCCGTACCAGACAATTGATGACCTGGAGGACATGGCGGCGTTCTGCGCGCACCACCGGATTTCGCGAATTGCCGTGTTCGGTTATGCCCACGTGCCTTGGTTTGCCAAGCACCAGAAGGCGATTGACGAGGCGGCGCTGCCTGGCCTCAAGCAGCGTTCTGAGCAGGCCGAGGCGGTTGCGCAGGCCTTGCAGGAGGCCGGTTACCAGCGCATCGGACTGGACCATTTTGCCAGGCCGGATGACCCGCTTGCCATCGCGGCACGTGAACACCGCCTGCGCCGCAATTTCCAGGGCTATACCGATGACCCGTACGAGACGCTGGTTGGCATCGGGCCAAGTGCGATCAGTGCGTTCAAGCATGGGTTCGCGCAGAATACGCGCCGCTCCGATCATTGGGGTGAGGCGGTGCAGGCCGGGCGCCTGCCAACCGAGAAAGGCGTTGCCATCAGTGATGAGGATCGCCTGCGCGCGCGCGTCATCGAGGCGCTGATGTGTGACTTGCAGGCCGACATTGGGGCGATCTGCACGCAGATGGGCTATGAGGATTTCCACCTCGATCAGGCTCTGGTCTCGGCGGCCAGCCTGTCGGCGCATGGCCTCTGCGAGGTGCGGGACCGGGTCGTTCGCGTGCCGGGTGAGGCGCGCATGCTGATCCGCAATGTCGCGCGCTGCTTTGATCAATACCTGCCAGATGACACGGTGGCGCGCCACGCGCTGGCGGTCTAGGTCAAGCTTCGTCGGGGGCTTTGATCTCGACGCGTTGGGCGCGCTCACCAAAGGCCTCGAACAGGAATTCCTCTGTCCCAGTCAGCCAGGCCTGACCCCCGAGTGAGGTCAATTCGTCGAACAGGGCGGCCCGGCGGTCGCGGTCGAGATGAGCGGCGGCCTCGTCAAGCAGGAGCAGCGGTTTTGGCGCATCCTGATTGTCGCTGAGGGCGCGGGCGCTGGCCAGGATCAGGCCGATGAGGAGCGCTTTCTGCTGGCCGGTCGAGGCTTCGCCGGCGGGTGCGCCGGTGGGGCGGTGGATGACCGACAGATCGCTGCGGTGCGGGCCTTCCAGCGTACGCCCGGCTTTCTGGTCGCGATAGCGACTGGCGGCCAGTTTCTCGCGCAGCATTTCTTCGATATCGAGCAGGCCTGCGCCGTCTGCAGCGGCTTGTTCAGCCGCGCCGACCAGGGCGAGGTCACCTTTCGGGAAATGCCCTTCGGGGCGGGCATTGACGGCGTCTTGCAGGGCGCCCAGGACGCGCGCGCGATTGGCCGCGATCATTGCACCGGTATCGGCCATGCGGGCCTCGATCGCATCGGCCCAGGCTGGGTCCACCCGGCCTCGTTCAAGCAGGGCATTGCGCTCACGCATGGCTTTCTCATACCGGCTCGACAGAGCACCATGGCTGGGAATGTGGGCCATGACCTGACGGTCGAAAAACCGGCGACGCTCTGAGGCACTGCCCCGGAAGACACTGTCCATATTCGGGGTTAGCCAGACGATCCGGACCAGTTCAGCCAGGTCGCTGGGCGTCGATGGGGCCCCGTCCAGGCGCACCGTCCGCTTCGCCCCGCCACCTGCCGTCTCAAGGCCCACACCGATCTTGCGGTCTTCATTCAGGCTCGCCGCAACCGTCCAGCCGGAAGTGGCCCCGCGACGGGTCATGTCCGGCAGCGCCGCGGAGCGCAGGCCCCGACCTGGTCCGAGCTGGGAAATCGCCTCAAGAATGTTCGTCTTGCCTGCCCCGTTCGTGCCCCACAGGCAGACCGGGCGGTCATCCAGTTTCAAGTCCAGTGCCGCATGGCTGCGAAAGTCAGTCAGGCGAAGGCGCGTAAGGGCAGTCACTACACTCGCAGCGGCATCAGCACGTATTGGGCGCTGGCGTCGCCTGGATCGAGGACGAGGGCCGGGCTGGCCGGGTCGTTGAACAGGAAGCGAGCATCTTCCGCCTCGATCTGCGCCGTCACATCGAGCAGGTATTTGGCATTGAAGCCGATATCCATGTCGCCGCTCTGATAGTCACATTCGATTTCTTCATGTCCGGCCCCGGTTTCGGCACTGGAGACGGCGAGCGCGATCCGCCCGTCAGAGAGCGAGAGCTTGATTGAGCGTGAGCGCTCGGCGGATACGGTCGAGACCCGGTCAACGGCCGCTTCGAAGGCCTTGTTGTCGATGATCAGCGCCTTGTCATTGCCCTTCGGAATGACGCGGGCATAGTCTGGGAAGGTGCCGTCGATCAGTTTCGAGGTCAGCTGCGCGCGCCCGGACGTGAACATGATCTTGGTGTCCGAGACGCTGACCGTGACATCAACATCGCTACTGTCGATCAGGCGACGGACTTCAGCCACCGCCTTGCGCGGCACGATCACGCCGGACAGGGCTTCGGCCCCCTTCGGCGCTTCGACTTCGCAGAGGGCCAGGCGGTGCCCGTCCGTGGCGACCGTGCGCAGCATGTTGCCCTTGTCGGACTCGGCCGCGTGCAGGTAGACGCCGTTCAGGTAATAGCGGGTTTCCTCGGTCGAGATGGCGAACCGGGTCTTGTCGATCAGGCGGCGCAGGTCAGCGGCCTCGATCTCGAAAGTCGTTGCATCCTCGTCCGGCACCATGGTCTGGAAGTCTGTCGCCGGCAGGGTTGGCAGCGAGAATTCAGACCGCCCGGAGAGGATGGCCAACTGGCGGTTTTCCGGGTTGAGGGCCAGCTCGACATCGGCACCCGCAGGCAGTTTGCGCACCACGTCGAACAGGGTTCCGGCAGGGGCTGTGACCGCGCCATCCTCATCAATCTTGGCATCGGCACTATCAACGGCTTCGATATCAAGATCCGTGGCGGTGAACTTGACCTCGCCATTGGCGGCTTCGATCAGGATGTTCGACAGGATCGGGATTGTGTTACGACGTTCAACCACATTCTGGACATGCGACAGCGCATTCAACAGCGCGCTGCGTTCGATCGTCAGTTTCATCTCATCATCCCTCGTTCGGGCCATTTGCCCAGTCTTCAACCCTGCACGTCTGGTTCGCGGCGACGAATCAGCCCGCCTCAAGACGAGAGCGGGCTGATAACGTTACGATTCCAGCACGAAATGCAAGTCCTCGCCAGTCATTCGTCGGGAAATGCTGCGCTTAGTGTGTCTCGGCGCTGGCCATCCGGTCAAAAACCGCCTGACGGGCGCGCTCAATATCATTGGTCATGTCCGCATCATTGGCTTTCAGCGCCTTGTTGATCTTGCGATAGGCGTGCAGCACGGTCGTATGATCGAGCTTCTTGTAGGTGCCGGCGATCTGCGGGTAGGATTTGTCGGTCATCACGCGTGACAGGTACATCGCGATCTGGCGCGGATGACAGATCGTGCGGACCTTGCTGGCGCTTTCAATATCCTGTTTGGAAACGCCGAACACGTCCATACAAGCGCGCTTGATGACATCGAGCGATGGCGTACGCGGCTCACCGGCAATGCGGCGGATCACTGTGTCGAGCATGTCTGGCGTCGGGGTCAGTTCACCATAGCCGGATTCCAGCTGCAGGCTCCACAGGACACCACACAGCTCACGCCCCGGACCACGAATGGCCGACACGATCCGCTCCACCATGGCCTCGGTCACCACGAAATTCGGGGTGGTTGCGGCAATCAGTTCGGCATGGCGGCGCACGATTTCCTTGCGCATGTCATTGTCTGGCAAGGCCACTTCGACAGCCGCCGCACCGCGGATCTCATTGGACAGTTCGCGCGACAGGCCAACCATGTCGCCAGGGGCGGCATCTGCCGTCATGATAACGTGCCCGCCCTCAGAGGTGACGGCGCGCAGTGCGCCGAAGAAGGCCTTGTCTGTCTTCGCCTTGCCGGCAATCCAGTGCAGATCATCAATCATCAGCAGGTCGTTCTTGCGCACGAAATCCTGCAATTGCTTGGTGTCCCCGGCCCGCGCCCCATCGACAAAGCGGGTCATGAATTCCTCAGCCGAGATATAAGCCATCCGGCGGGTATCGCGCTGGCGTCGGGCCTCGGTCTCGATGGCCTTTAGCAGGTGGGTCTTGCCGGTGCCGGGCTGACCATAAATGACAATCAGGCTGGCCGGGATCG
>CBDUKI010000221.1:0-4298 GCA_965367765.1 uncultured Henriciella sp. | reverse complement strand
GAAATAGTTAGCCTGGTCGATAAACAGTTAGACGAAATGGAAACTGCGCCAGCACCAGAAGATCCTTGCGACTCAGCTGGCCGTCCCGCGATTTCTGTAGCCAGTCCAGGGACCAGGTCTGCCAGGTAAGCGCGCAATTCATCTTCACTCATTTCTCCTAGCGTCTTGTCCTGCGGGCCGTCATCGCGGCTGGGCGCGCCAGACGCGTCCAGGCCTTTCTGATAGGCCTTGAGCTGTTGGCGCAGCTGCGTTTGCAAGCTCGATCCCGGTTCAGCGGTCTGCAATTCCTGCATGATCCGGCCAAGCTCGACAGAGACAGCCAATGCGGCACAATCCATCTCACTTAATGGACGGTCCAGGCGTTCATGCCGGATGTGACTGCGCACCGTGTCCACGTGACAGCCGATCTCGCTGGCAATCTCCGGGATTGTATATCCCAGGGCCAGGTGCAGGCGCGTCAGCGCTGACAGGTGCGGTCGCCACCGCGTTGGTTTTCTCTTCAGTTTTTCAACCATGCCGTTTTATAGGCCGGGGCCTTTGCCGGTCGGATTGAAATCCGGCAAACCCCGCCACAACTGGCGATCTGTCTGGGCACGGCGTGGATAGCCGCCCAACAATCCTGCAAGGTGCTAGTCTTCTTCAGCCAGCCCGACAAGAACCAGGCCCTCGGGCACCTGCTCGCCTAGCCCAACCCCGATATGCTCCACAGCACCTTCGCGCGGTGAAACCAGAGAGTGTTCCATTTTCATCGCCTCCATCACGGCGACGACCTGGCCCTTCTCGACCGTATCGCCCACCGCAACATTCAGCGCGATGACCTTCCCCGGCATCGGGGCCTTGACGGCATTGCCCCCGGCCAGGGCCTCGGCTTCGGCTTCGAAATCAGGTACTTCGACAAGCCAGGAATCCCCGCCCACGGTCACGGCGAAACGGCGCGGCGACAGATCGGTGACCAGTGGCAGGTCGCCAGGCTCGGCCATGTCCTCACCATCCGGATCAAGCCATTCGGCTGTCTCTCCAATTGAAACGGCAGCCTTGAACTGGCGCGCGCCATTCATCCGCCAGCCATCCTGCAGGCTCCATGGTGATGGGCCATCCCCTGCATCCAGTTGCAGGTCAGCCACGGCCAGCAGGGCGGCGCGTTGATTGGCTGGCGCGCCCTTGAACAGCGCTTCGTCCTGTTCGGCAATCCAGTTGACGTGATGGGTGCCCAGCATGAAGGCATCTGACATCGCACACCGGCGCAGGAAACCGACATTGCCCGGCACGCCGACCAGTTGCAGGTGCGCCAGCGTGTCGACCAGTCGGTCTATGGCTTCATCACGGTCCTGTCCGGCCACCACCAGTTTGGCGATCATGGAGTCATAGGCGGCAGGGACCCGGTCACCCGTCTCAAACCCGGCTTCCCAGCGCAGCCAGTCTGCGCCCTCGTCGGCCAGCATGCCGAATTCCTCGATCAGGCCCGCGCCGGGACGAAAGTCCTCGCTTGGGTCTTCGGCACAGATACGTGCCTCAATGGCGTGGCCAAGCAGGGTGATCTCATCTTGAGCCTGCGGCAGCGCCTCGCCTGCCGCAACGCGCAACTGCCACTCAACAAGGTCCGTACCAGTGACCATTTCAGTGACCGGGTGCTCAACCTGCAGGCGGGTATTCATTTCCAGGAACCAGAACGTGTCAGTGGCAAGTGGGCGCGCACCGTCGACAATGAACTCAACCGTTCCGGCACCTTCATACTTCACCGCCGCAGCCAGCTTGACGGCGGCCTCGCACATTGCCGCGCGGACGTCTTCGGGCATGCCCGGGGCCGGGGCTTCCTCGATCACTTTCTGGCGCTTGCGTTGCAGCGAACAATCGCGCTCATACAGGTGAACCGCCTGACCGTGCTGGTCACCGAAGACCTGCACTTCGATATGGCGCGGCTGCTCGACCAGTTTCTCCAGCATCACCCGGCCATCACCGAATGCCGCCTCGGCCTCACGCACGGCGCTTTCAAGCTCGCGCTTAAGCTCGCTGGCCTTGGAAACCAGGCGAATGCCGCGCCCGCCGCCGCCAGCCACCGCCTTGATCAGCAATGGATAGCCGATCTTGTCCGCCTCACCCTTCAGCGTTGCAGCATCCTGCGCCTCGCCGCGATAACCCGGCAGGACGGGGACACCCGCCGCCTCGGCGATGGCCTTGGCGCGGTCCTTCAGGCCCATGGCGGTAATCGTCTCCGGCTTCGGGCCGACCCAGATCAGCCCAGCCTTGATGACCGCTTCGGCAAATCCGGCATTCTCCGACAAGAAGCCATAGCCCGGGTGGATGGCATCGGCCCCAACCTCCTGTGCAACCTCGATAATGCGCGACCCGACGAGATAGGATTCGCTGGCTGGCGCGCCGCCAACCCAGACAGCCTCATCGGCCTCGCGCACGTGCCGGGCCCGCACATCAGCATCGGAATAGACCGCCACTGTAGCGATATCCAACGCCCGGCAAGTGCGCATGATACGGCAAGCAATCTCGCCACGGTTTGCGATCAACAGCTTGGAAATCATGGTTTTTTCATCCTCGCCCGGGTCTCTTTGGTTCGAAAATCAACTTGTTTACCCTCTCATATCGCCTAAGCTGTCTGCGAGGAAAGTGAAAGGGGTTGTACCATGGCGTATGCATCTGGGGCGAAGCTTAGCAGTCTGGCCGGTCTGGTCGGCGCAGGCGTTGGCGGCTATATCGGCTATTCACAGGCCGCCCATATCAGCGAGTTGACCCCGATCAGCGGCGCCCTGATTCTCGGCGGCGTCGGCCTGGTGGCCGGTAGTGCCGGGGCCTTCCTGCTCAAATCGGCGATGCAATTCGTGATCTACCTGATCATGCTCGGCGTTGTTGTCTTTGTCTTCCAGAACCAGATTGAAAGCCTGACCGGTATCAATCCATGGGACGCCACCATCAACCTGCTGGATAGCTGGGGCCTGCCAGTCAGTATCGTGCCGGGCGTCGAATAGGCGGCGCTAGTCGGCCCAGCCTGGCTTGCGCTTCTCGAGAAAGGCCGCAAGCCCTTCCTTGCCTTCTTCGCTGATGCGTCGCGCGGCAATGCGTCTGGCCGATTCGCGGCTCAAGGCATCACTCAGCGGCTCATCGGCAAAGTCCAGCACCAATTGCTTGGCATCGCGGACCGCCCCTGGCGCAGCATTCATAACCAGGTCGGCGAGGTATTCTTCCATTTTGGCCAGTTCTGCCGTGTCATCGACGACATACTGAACCAGGCCGATCTTCTCTGCGAACGCGGCATCGAACATCTCGCCGGTCACAAACAGGGCCTTGGTCCAGCGTGGGCCGATGGCTGAAATCACGAAAGGTGAGATGGTGGCCGGGGTCAGGCCAAGACGCACTTCGGAAAAGCGGAACTTGGTGCCCTTCATCGCCACGGCCACATCACAGGCGGCGACCAGGCCGGCCCCGCCTCCCATCGCCGCGCCCTGCACCAGGGCCAGCGTCATCTGCGGCAACTCAGCCAGTTTGCGCAGCATGACGGCCAGCGCCATGGCGTCTGCCTCATTGTCCTCGCGGGTCCAGTGCTGCGCCGCCTTCATCCATTCCAGGTCGGCGCCTGCAGAGAAGGTGCGCCCGGCGCCGCGCAGGATGATCAGACGCAGCGTGTCTTGTTCTTCAAGGGTTTCCAGCGCATCGGTCAGCTCTTCGATAACCTGGCCGTTAAAGGCATTGTGCTTGTCCGGGCGGTTCAGCGTCAGGATGGCAATACCCTCACGGGTTGCTTCCAAGGTGATGGTTTCATACTCGCCCATTTTGCCCTCCATCGGCCTGTCCAGTGCCCGCCGGATCAGTCGCCGGCCTGCCTGTAATGACTATCCTTGCGCAGGGCCGGTTTTTCAACCAGCCACCACAGCATCAGGCTGGCGACTAACACGAAAAGGCATGCCAGCGCCATGGCTGAAGGCCAACCCAGCGCGGAAAACAGCCCGACCGCAATCATCGTCTGCACGATCGGGAAATGCGTGATGTAGACGCCATAGCTGATATCGCCCCAGCGCGCCGCGCTTAACGCTGGCCCGGGCGCAAATGCGGCCCATCCGACCAGACCAGCCAGGCCCGCCGCCCGCAGCGGTTCCAGCAAAGGGTGCGCGAAGGACAGGGCCAATAGCAGCGCCCCGCCAAGGCCGAACCGGCCCGGCTGCGCCTTGACCAGCGCCCACAGTTTCCACAGCGCCATGCCACTGGCAAAGAACGCCATCTGGCCCGGCAGCTGACGCGCGACATTGGCGCTCAGCGGGTGATCCCAGTTGCTGACGATCAGCGTCCACACC
>CBDUKI010000220.1:0-4339 GCA_965367765.1 uncultured Henriciella sp. | reverse complement strand
ATAATGTTCCGTCAGCGCTCGCTCGAATGCCTGAACGCCAAGCGATTCCAGCGTGATCGGACGGCGCAGGACGCGCCGCGCCTCGATCAGTGAAAACGGATCTGCCCCGGCCCGCACGCCGAGATGGATCTGCCCATCGGCTTCGCGCAGCACGACCAGCCCCTTGTCGCGGGCGAAAGAATAGCTGAGGTCGGTGTTGAGCGCACTCATGGGTCTTGCCTGGTCCTCACGTCTGATCGGCCACGTGCCCAGCCCTATTCAGTGGGCGGAGCCGTACCGAGCACTTCACTGATAAAGGCGTCGATGGCCGAATTTTCCTGGTCGCCATCTTCGCGCAGCATTTCCTCGGCCCGGATGTAGCGATAGTTCCGTGATGTGACGGCGCGCGCGTCATTGCGATTGCGCACAATCGTCGGACGAATGAAGACCATCAGGTTGGTCCGCCCGACATCGCGGCCTTCAGACTTGAACAACTCGCCCATGACCGGCACGTCACCAAGCACCGGCACCTTGGAATTGACCAATGTATCGGTCTGCTCGATCAGGCCACCAATCACGATGATCTCACCGCTATCGGCCAGTACACTGGTATTGATCGTGCGCAGGTTCGTGATCAGGTCAGTTGAGGAAGTGCCGACCGCGCCAAGCACGCTGGAGACTTCCTGATATATGTCGAGACGGACCGTATCATCCGACGAGATGCGCGGGGTCACGGTCAGCTTGATGCCGACCTCCGTGCGCTCGACCGTGCGGAACGGGTTGGAATTATTGTCACCCAGTGCTTCGCCGGTCGTGATCGGGATCTCCTGGCCGACGACGAGTTCTGACGTGCCATTGTCGAGCGTCATGTTAAATGGCTTCGACAGGACGCGTGACTGGGTGTCCTGTTCTACCGCAGTCAGGATCGCCCCGAACAGCGTGTCGCCGCTTCGTCCACCGCCGCCGATGGACACGCCTTCCAGGCCGAGCAATGAATTGACCGCGCCAGTCGTGAACGGATTGGTGCCGCCAAACACGGACGGGTCTGCCAGAGCCCCGGCCAGGGACAGGAGGTTGGGCGCCGAACGGGAGAAATTGGTAGAGAGAAAAGGCACGCTGGAATCGCCAGTGCCCGACAGCAGGAACTGCACACCAAGCTCGCGCGCCGTATCGTCCGACATTTCGACAATGATCGCTTCAACCAGGACCTGTGCGCGGCGCTGGTCAAGCGCATCAACCACTCGTTCCATGGCCAGCAGGGTTTCAGGCGATGCACTGACGACGAGCGAATTGCTCGGCGGGTGGTGGGCAATCGTCGCGCCGGGTAATTGCAGGTCACCCGGCCCGGCCTGAGCGGCCATGGTCTCGGCCAGTTTTTCCAGGATCGGCACGATCTCTTCACCATCGGAATTGACCAGGGGAATAACGCGCAGGGAGTCGCGCACCGGATCGGTCTCGTCCAGCTCCCGGGCAACGCGGATAGCACGGTTGACCGTCATCTCATCGCCGCGCACGACAATGGCATTGGACGAAGTCGAGGCGGAGACTTCAAAATTGGTGGTCGCGCCATCTTCCTGACGGCCAAGCAGGTCCGACAGGATGGTCTCCATCTCACGTGCCGGAACATTGCTCAGCGAGACGGTTTGGATGGTCGTTCGGTCGCTGTCATCCAGACCGGCAATCAGGTCACGCACACGCGGCATGTTGGAGGCGTAGTCGACAACAACCAGCGTGTTCGATCGGGCATTGGCCACAACCTGCCCCTGTGGATCGATCAGCGGCTTGACCATTTGCGCCGCTTCGATGGCACTGAAATTGTCCAGCTTCACAACTTGCGTCACGAAAGAGTTGGGGCTGGTGGCAGGCCCGCCCGCTTCGCCAATCGCCGTCTGCTCCGGCACAATGCGGTAGACGCCCTTGCCTGCCGGAATGGCGGCGAAGCCGTTGACCCGCAGGGTCGACAGGAAGACCTGGAACACATCATCAGTGCTCATCGGGGCCTGTGACATCACCGTTACCTTGGTACGGCGCACATCCGGGTGAAGGATGAACGTGTAGCCGGTAATGATCGAGACATCGTCGATCAGTGCCGTGATTTCGACATCGTTCAGGCTGAGCACATGGCGCGCGGCCTGGGGGGAATTCATCTCCGCGAGCGCTGGAACGGCGGAGAGGCCGACCATGGCAGTGCCCAGGATCACGGATTTCATCACTCGTCTTTTCATTCGTCAAACCCCAAGCGGACGGTCCGAACTGACCCGCCACGTTCAATTTGAAGCACAGCTACCTGACTGTCGCCAATCTCATAAATCAACTCGTTGACTGCCAATTCACGCACGGAAGTCCCGTTAATTTCAAGCAATATGTCACCGGGCGCGAGCCCGGCAGCCGCCATTGCATCGCTCGAGCCGCGCGCATTGAGCTGGTAACCATAGAGATTTCCTTCACGCTGCATCGGGACAGGCGAGATGGCGCTCATCAATGCTTCGGCATCAGCCACACGGCCCTCACTCTGTGGTAGCCTGGAGGGCGACCCTTCCGGCACGGTGTCCGTCGAAGCGGCCTGGCTACCATCGCCAATCACCATCAGTCCGACCCCGCGTCCGCCCAGCATCAGGGTTTCGGACACGCCGTTGCGTTGCAGGATGACACGGTCAGACAGAATGCGCTCGACGACCACGCCAGGCAGGACCTCCTCGCCCGAAACATAACGCCGGGTCTGGTTGTCGGGCGTTGTGACCTGGGCTGAGCCACCAAAGGGGTCGGTCGACATGATGACCCCTGCCAGGCGCAGATTGAGCTGTGTTTCCGGCGCATCCGGGATGGTCGCGACGAAATCGCTTTCAAACGGGTTGCGATGGATCAACAAGCTACGGTCAGCGCTGACGGCCTGGCCATTCATCCTCATCAGGGCTGGCAAGGGGCGTGGATCAACCTGAGACACAGCATGTTTGGGAGCGACAATCAGCCAGCAGATCCGCGCAACCGTGACCGCCAGCAACAGGACAAGACAGGCCTCCACCACGAGCCGAACGGGGCCAATCACCCGCTTCATATTTTCCGGTAAGGTCAGGTCAGACACCATCAACTCTACTCGTTCTGAACGCGGCCAGACACCTGGCGATCACATGACCAGAGCCTGGCCCGACTGCTTCGTGTAGTATGTCCGAAAACGGACGATTATAAAGAAGCAAACTCATGCTTGCCCGGATTGTGCCCCCTTAACAACGGGATGCAAAGGTTTGGTGACAATTTAGCTGAAGAAACAGTCAACTTATCAGGCCAGGTGCGGCACGAATTGCGGCAGGCACCAGGCCAGCCAGATCGCGAAGGCGAGTGCTGGCCCG
This sequence comes from uncultured Henriciella sp., assembly GCA_965367765.1. Classification (GTDB taxonomy): domain Bacteria; phylum Pseudomonadota; class Alphaproteobacteria; order Caulobacterales; family Hyphomonadaceae; genus Henriciella. The sequence continues at coordinate 1,013 of CBDUKI010000220.1, read as the reverse complement.
AACGGAAGATAAACCTGTTGCCATTGCGATTTGGAGACAAGCGACAAGAGCCCGATCAGGACCAGAGCGCTGCCCGAGGCAACCAGAAGGATGAAAGGCAGCGCAAACAGGCCCAGCCAGGCCCCACCAGCCGCCAGAAGCTTCGCATCGCCAAGCCCTATCCCTTCCTGTCCGCGAAATCGACGCCAGTACAGGTTCAGCCCAAATATGACGCCATAGCCCACCACGGCCCCGGCCACAGACCACAATACCGGCCCGCCCAGCAGCACATTCGCCGCCAGTCCGAGAACGATCAGGGTACGCGTCAGGGCATCAGGCAGCAGGAAACGGTCAAGGTCGATCCAGCTCAGGACCAACAAGCCAGCCGACAAGACAAGCGACCCTGCCAGACTTGCCCGGTCTGCCAAAACATTCGCCCGCCCCAACCACAAGGCGACCAGAAATGCCCCACAGACAATTGCAAACAGCGCGACAGTCTGGCGACGCGGGCGCCGGTCACTCACATCTGGCCCGGTCATTCGACAGGGTCCGGCCGTTTACCCCGAAATCCGGTTGCAACCACGAACAGTTCGGGTGACCCGGACCGGCTGGCGGGTGGCTTGATATGTTTCACGGAGCGGAAATTCTCTTTCAGCCGGGCCATCATTTCCGGCGTCGCACCGCCCTGGAAGACTTTTGAACAGAAAGCTCCACCTTTCGGCAGGTGCGTCATCGTGAAATGCAGCGCCATATCAGCCAGCGCCGCCGTGCGCAGGTGATCGGTCTGGCGGTGCCCGGTCGTGTTGGCAGCCATGTCGGACAGGACGAGATCAGGCGGCCCGCTCAGCCCTTCCATCATTGCTGCCACATCGTCAGGATTGTTGACATCGCCCTGGATGATGTGTGCGCCCGGCACAGGATCGACTTCAAGAAGATCAATCCCGACAACCTCTTTCGCACCAAGTTTCAGGCAGACTTGCAACCAGCCACCGGGCGCGCAACCCAGGTCGACAATTCGCATGCCTGGGCGCAAC
>CBDUKI010000219.1:0-4341 GCA_965367765.1 uncultured Henriciella sp. | reverse complement strand
GGCCTGCATCCCAACCCGCGCCTGGCCGCGGCGGGGATTGTCGCCGCCGTTGACGGCATCGGCACACGTGCCACACTGGAGCCAGACCTGTGGCCGAACAGCCGCCAGAAGGAGTTGCTGAGCCTGCTCATCACGCCGATCATCGCCTCTCTTGCCAGCCCACCAGACCAAGGACGCTGACCATGCCAACCCTCCAGCACCTGCCCGCGAGCGCCAGCACAACCGATATTCTGACCGCCCTTGATCAGGATGGAGCCTGCATTCTCGACAATGTGCTGACGCGTGAAACGCTCGATGAGGTCCTGGCTGAATGCCTGCCCTATATCGATGCGACGGAAAATGGCCGCGACGCGTTTACCGGCCGCCAGACCACCCGTACCGGGGCACTAGTGGCGCGCTCGGCCGCCTGCCGAAACCTCGTCATGCATCCGGCGACACTGGCCGGCGCGCGCGCCTTCCTCGACCCTTTTTGCGAGACCATACAGCTGCACCTGACCCAGCTCATCCGCTTGCGGCCCGGCCAGGGCGCGCAGGTATTGCACCGCGACCGGCTGGCCTGGGGTGGTTACCTGCCTGCCGATATAGAGCCGCAATTCAACACGATCTGGGCCGTCACGGACTTCACCCAAGACAATGGTGCCACGCAGGTTGTCCCTGGTTCGCATCGCTGGGATCCCAAACGCACGGCCCAGCCAGAGGAAATCGCCTATGCCGAAATGGCAGCCGGGTCTGTGCTGATCTATTCCGGCTCCGTGATCCATAGCGGTGGCGAGAATGCCGCTTCGGCAGACCGCATCGGGCTGAACATCACCTATACGCTCGGCTGGCTGCGCCAGGAGGAGAACCAGTACCTGTCCTGCCCGCCAGAGATCGCACGCCAGTTCGACCCAGAGCTACAGGCCCTGCTCGGCTATGCCATGGGCTCTTATGCATTGGGCTATTTCACCCCGCCGCTGCCGCCCGGCCAGGGGCCTGAAGTCGTGCCACCCGAATTCCTGTTCAATGGCAAGGTCGCCAGCTGGGGCGAGGAAATGTATCAGAACACGTCCGCGCGCGCCGCAGAAGGCAAGCTCTAGCGCCAGCGGGTTTCACCACCAAAGAAAAAAGCCCGCACATGTGTGCGGGCTTTCTTGTTTGTCTCAGGAGCCAGATCAGGCCTTGGCGTCGTCGCCGTTGACTTCCTCGAAGTCGGCATCGACCACATCCTCGCCGTCAGCGGCTGCATCAGCCGCCGCGTCGGCATTGGCCGCTTCGGTCTGCTGGCTGGCATAGATCGCTTCGCCAAGTTTCATGGCCGCTGTCATCAGGGCCTGATGCTTCTCGGTTATCGCGGCAACATTCTCACCCTCAGCTTCAGCTTTCAGGGCGGCAATCGCGTCGGTGATCTCGGTTTTCACCGCATCATCAACCTTGTCGCCATGCTCTTCGAGCTGCTTCTCGGTCTGGTGGGCCAGGGCCTCGGCATTGTTCTTCGCCTCAACCAGTTCCCGGCGCTGCTTGTCAGCTTCGGCATTGGCCTCGGCATCCTTGACCATAGCCGAAATGTCGTCTTCCGACAGGCCACCATCGGCTTGGATGGTGATCTGCTGCTCCTTGCCGGTCGCCTTGTCCTTGGCGCCAACCGACACGATGCCGTTGGCATCAATATCGAAGGTCACCTCGATCTGTGGCAGGCCGCGCGGGGCGGGCGGAATATCTTCCAAGTTGAACTGGCCCAGCAGCTTGTTGTCATTGGCCATTTCGCGTTCACCCTGGAACACGCGAATGGTCACGGCTGGCTGATTGTCTTCCGCAGTGGAGAAGGTTTGCGACTTCTTGGTCGGGATCGTCGTGTTGCGGTCGATCAGGCGGGTAAACACGCCGCCCAAGGTCTCGATGCCGAGTGACAGTGGGGTCACGTCGAGCAGCACCACATCCTTCACGTCGCCTTGCAGGACACCGGCCTGGATCGCTGCGCCGAGCGCGACAACCTCGTCCGGGTTCACGCCCTTGTGCGGGGCCTTGCCGAAGAATTTCTCAACCGCCGACTGCACAGCTGGCATCCGGGTCATACCGCCAACCAGCACGATGTCGCCAATGTCGGAAGTTGACTTGCCAGCATCTGCCAGGGCTTTCTTGCACGGCTCGATGGTGCGCTTGATCAGGTCATCGACCAGGCTTTCCAGCTTGGCGCGCGTCATCTTGATGTTCAGGTGTTTCGGACCGGTCGCATCAGCCGTGATGAAGGGCAGGTTCACTTCATAGCTGGACGCTGATGACAGCTCCTTCTTGGCCTTCTCGGCTTCTTCCTTCAGGCGTTGCAGCGCCAGTTTGTCGGACTTCAGGTCAATGCCCTGATCTTTCTTGAATTCTTCCGCGAGAAAATCGACAATGCGCAGGTCGAAGTCTTCACCGCCGAGGAACGTGTCACCATTGGTCGACAGCACTTCGAACACGCCATCACCGATTTCCAGCAGCGAGACGTCGAACGTACCACCACCAAGGTCATAGACCGCGATGATCTTGCTTTCGCCCTTGTCGAGGCCATAAGCCAGCGCCGCAGCGGTTGGCTCGTTGATGATGCGCAGCACTTCCAGACCGGCAATCTTGCCGGCATCCTTGGTGGCCTGACGCTGAGCGTCGTTGAAGTAGGCCGGAACGGTAATCACGGCCTGGGTCACGTCGCTGCCGAGATAGGCTTCGGCGGTTTCCTTCATCTTGGTCAGAATGAAGGCCGAGATTTCCTGAGGCGCATAATCCTTGTCGCGACCCTTGACCCAGGCATCGCCGTTCGGACCCTTGACGATGTCAAACGGCGACAGCTCCTTGTCCTTCTGCGCGGTCGGATCATCAAAGGTCCGCCCGATCAGGCGTTTGATCGCATAGAATGTGAAGTCCGGGTTGGTCACGCCCTGGCGCCGGGCCGGCATGCCGATCAGGCGCTCTCCGCCTTCGGTGAAGGCAACAACCGACGGGGTCGTGCGTGCGCCTTCGCTGTTTTCGATAACCTTGGCGTCACCGCCATCCATAACGGCAACGCAGCTGTTCGTGGTGCCGAGGTCAATCCCAATGATCTTACCCATAAATAGTCTCTCTTTCTTCAGCCGCCGCCTTCTGCCCAGATTCGGCCTGACAAGCAGCACCAGCATCCGGCGGCTCTACATTAAGATACCCAAAGGTGACAACGGCGAATACTGCAATCACCCTGATATACAGCGATGTGGTTATCCGCGCGCCATCTTCAAGGGGTAAAAACCCGTAGTTTCTCCCAGTTTCTGCCATCAATCGATGGAAAACTCGAAGGCATGCGTGTTACAAGCATAACATACCGGAGGAGACCCAACATATGCGCCTGATTTCTGTCTTTGCCTTGAGCCTGATTGCCGCTTGCGATCCGGCAGTGACCACTGCACCGCCCGCCGCCTCCGGCCCCGTCGAGCTGGTCCAGACCTGGCAGGCGCACGGGCTGACAGACCCGGAAGGCATCGCCCATGCAGGCGGTGTCCTCCTGGTCTCGAATGTCGCCGGCGAGGCCAGCGAGAAGGATGGCCAGGGCTGGATCTCCCGGCTTGGCATGGATGGCCGCATGCTTGAGGCCGAATGGGTCACCGGCCTCAACGCCCCGAAAGGCATGGCGGTGCGTGACGGCATCCTGTTCGTTGCGGACATCGATGCCTATCACACGATTGATGTTGAAACCGGCCTGATCCTCAACACGTTCCAGGTTCAAGATGCGGTCTTCCTGAATGATGTCGCGCTGTGGCAAGGCGGTGTCTATGCCGCAGACTCCGGCACAGCCAGCATCTACCAGCTCGACGAGAACGGCTCCAAGCGCTGGCTGCACGATGACCGCCTGGCCGGGGTGAACGGCCTGCTCAGCGATGGCGACGACCTGCTCGCCACAACCATGGATGAAGGCCTGCTGGTGCGCATTACCGGGGCCGGTGAGATTACCGAACTGGCCAGCGGCATGCGCAATGCTGACGGCCTCGCCCGCCTTGATGACGGGCGTTTCCTGGTCTCCAGCTGGCCCGGCAAGGTCTGGCAGGTCGATACGGACGGCACGGCGCGCGCGCTTCTCGACACTGAGGCCGATGGCATCCTGCAGAATGACCTGACCCGCATCGATGACCTGATCATCATCCCCAACTGGAAGCCCGGCACCGTCACCGCCTGGCGGGTTGGGCCGTGATAGTCTGCCATTGAAACGCCACGAGCCGGAAGACAATCGCCCCCAATGTTGCGCCGGTCCCGCCGTAAATTGTAGCTACGAGCGTTCCGAATACCGCAATCAACGGAGCATATAACAAGGCGACACCAATTGAGCGGGTTATTACTATAACGCAAATCCATAGCACAAAC
>CBDUKI010000218.1:0-4342 GCA_965367765.1 uncultured Henriciella sp. | reverse complement strand
GATCGGCAGGCTTTCAGGTAGAACAAACAGGCCATAAAGGAAGTTCACACCAGCCATGCCCGCAGCAACGAAAAAGGGCAGGCGGGTGTGTATTTCGCCCAGCACACCACCCAGAACCGGGCCGAGAATGAAGCCAATTCCGAAGGCGGCACCCATCATGCCAAAGGCGCGGCCACGCTCTTCTGGTTCGGTCACATCGGCAATGTAGGCATTGGCAACAGAGTATGTGGCTGAGAACAACCCGCCCAGGGCACGCCCGACAAACAGGATGGCCAGGGTCGGCGCAAGCCCCATGATGATCAGGTCGACTCCGAGCATGGCAATCGAGATCAACAGGATGGGGCGCCGCCCGAACCGGTCTGACAGGCCACCAATGATCGGCATGGCGATGAAATTGGCAATCGCGAAGGTCGCCGCCAGCCAGCCGGCCTCAACCACGGCCTCTTCGGCCGGTTTTTTGGTCAGGTGTTCCAGCAGGGCGGGCATGACCGGCATGATGATGCCGAAGGCAATCATGTTCAGCACAACGGCGACGATGACGAAGAAGAACGCGTTCTTGCCGGTCTTGCGGTGGACTGTGTCGGTATCTTGCATGTTCCCGCTTTGCGCGAGGCGGCCAGAGCGGTCAAGTGACCCGCTGCCTCAGTTAGCGAGCACCTCAGAAAAGGCCATGCCAAGATCGCGGTAATAGCCGACACGGGCCTGCTGTTGCGGGGAGAGTTGGTGCAAGGTGTCGGCCCCGCGCAGTGTGCTTGGCTGACGCCCGGCATGGGCGAGGGTCATGACGTCTGACCAGATTTCCGCCGGGAAGCCGCCGCCCGTCACACGCTTCATTGATGTGTCGTCATCATTGCCGGTCCACACCCCGGCGAGGATTTCGGCGCTATAGCCGATGAACCAGGCATCGCGCGAGGATTGGCTGGTGCCGGTCTTGCCAGCCACTGCCCAGCCGGGAACCTGGGCATTGCGACCGGTGCCATCACTGACCACCTGGGCCAGCATGGCGGTCATCATCTCGGCATTGTCACGCGGATAGACCCGCGGGGCCTCATAGGTCTTGCGCTCATACAGGACCTTGCCACGCGAATTCTCGATCCGTTCAACCAGGTAAGGGTCAACGCGCAGGCCACCTGTCATGAACGGGCCATAAGCGCGGGTCAGCTCCCACAGAGTGACTTCCTGGCTACCCAGCGCGATCGATGGAAAAGGCTCCATGTCACTGGCAATGCCGAACTTGTTGGCCAGCGCGATGATGGCCTCTTCGCCCACTTCCTGGCCAAGCAGGGCGGATATCGTGTTGAGGCTGTCGCGCAGCGCTTCGGACAGGGTGACCGGGCCCATATGGACACGGGTGAAGTTCTTCGGCGTCCAGTCATCAATTGTCACGGGCTGGTCGATCCGGACATCATAGGGGCTCATGCCCTGGTTGAGCGCGGCAGCATAGACAAAGGGCTTGAAGGCCGAGCCGGGCTGGCGGCGAGCCTGGGTGACGCGGTTGAACTGGTTTTCGAGATAATCGCGCCCGGCATAGAGGGCGAGGACATGTCCGTTACGATCCATCACGATGGCCGAGGCCTGGCTGGTATTGAGGGCTTCACCCTGCTCGCTGAGATGCTGCTCGATCATCGCCCCGATCTCTTTTTGCAAAGGCGTATCGATGGTCAGGGTGACCACAAGGTCATCCGGCAGTTCAGGCAACAGGGTGTTCACCCGCTCGGTCGCGGCATCCAGAATGTAGCCGAACTGCGGATCACGCACCGGCTCTGGTGCAATCTTGACGTCGGATTCAGAAGCGATCCGGGCGCTTTCGCGGGTGATGAACCCGGCATCGACCATTTCCCGCAGGACATAGGCCTGACGCTCTTTCGCGCCCTCCATGTTGTCATCAAGGGCAAACCGGGACGGGGCCTTGGGCAGGGTCGCCAGCAGGCTGGCTTCGGCCAGGGTCAGGTCGCGCGGTTCCTTGTCGAAATAGAAGCGCGAGGCCGCCCCCAGCCCGTAGAAGCCGGAGCCGAAATAGACCCGGTTGAGGTATAGTTCGAGAATTTCAGACTTGGTCATACGCTCTTCAAGCTGGCGGGCGAGGCGCACTTCCTGAACCTTGCGTTTCAAGGTTTGCTCCGGCGACAGGACGAGGTTCTTGATCAGCTGCTGGGTCAGTGTGGAGGCGCCCGAGACGGTCTTGCCAGAGGTGAGATTGGAAAAGGCGGCGCGCACAATGGCCTGCGTATCGGCCCCGTCATGCAGGTAGAAACGCTTGTCCTCGGCAGCAATGAAGGCGCGCGGGACGTGTGGTGGCAGCTCGTCCAGCGTGACGGCGCGGCCATAACGCGGCCCGCGAATTTCCAGCGTGTTGCCATCCTTGTCGAGAAATTCGATGGCCGCCTCGCGATTGGCGCTCCACAGGGCTTCCTTGCTCGGCAATTCAGGCATGTCGCGGTACAGGCTCTGCCAGAACAGGTAGCCTGAAAGCGCCCCGACGGCGGCAACCGTCGTCAACGCGATCAGGCTCCATTTGAGGATCGGGCGGGGCTTGCCAGCCAGCTTGCGCACGCGTTGGCTGATGGATGGCAGGCTGCTCACGGGCTTCTTCAAGCCCGGTTTTCCATTGCTGGCGCTGGTCAATGCCTGCTCCCCGAAACATTCATGCAGCCGCCTTAGTGCACAGAAATTGAGGCGGGGTGAAGGCGAAAGCAGTATTAGTTACGTGCTGGCGGGCAGTTATAGCCTTCCGGGCGACGGGCGCCGGGCTGGGCATGTTCAGCCAGCAGCCGGGCGAGACGCAGGCGGTCCTTGATCCGGCGTGTCTCATCGCGCCGGGTGAAGCAGTAGATCGGCTCACCGGTATCGGCGGCGACCACGGCGGCCAGCCCGGTTGTGCCACCATACCAGGCCCACAGTTCATCGACCTTGTGCTGACGGGCGAGGCGCGCAGCGACCGCCATGGCCCGGGCGCGCGTCTCATCCGAATAGGCCTGGCCGGTGCGCGTCATGTCAAGATTGACCTGCTCGATGGCATCGCCGTCAAAATCGGCGACCGCATCGGCCAGACGCGGATCGAGGATACGGCAGTTCGGGCACCAGGCGGCGGTAAAATTGATCACCTTGATCACCGGCTCAGCCAGCGCCGGTCGCGCGGATGCGCACAGGGCCAGGCTGGCGACAAGCAGGGCGCGAAACATCATGGTGCCAGCCCTAGCACAAAACCTGTGCGGGCAGGTATCACAGTTTTTTCAGGCGTGGCGCGGGGGCCTAGTGACGCCCGAAGACGCGATCGAAAATATAGTCCACGCGCTGGAAATGATAGGCGTCGTCAAACAGGCTTTCGAGCTTCTCATGGCTCAGCTTGTCGGTGACGTCGCCATCGGCCTTGAGGTGGTCGAGGAAGGCCCCTTCGCCCGCCCAGGTCTTCATCGCGTTGCGCTGGACCATGCGGTAACTGTCTTCGCGGCTATTGCCGGCTTCGACCAGGGCCAGCAGGACGCGCTGGGAATTGTGCAGGCCACCCATCTTGTCCATGACCGCCTGCATATTGTCAGGATAGACCAGCAGGTTCTCGATCACGCCGGCGAGGCGGTGCAGGGCAAAATCCAGGTGGATCGTGCTGTCCGGGCCGATGCCGCGCTCAACCGAGGAATGCGAGATATCACGCTCGTGCCAGAGGGCGACATTCTCCATGGCCGGAACGGCGGCCATGCGAACGAGGCGTGCGAGGCCGGTCAGGTTTTCGGTCAGCACCGGGTTGCGCTTGTGCGGCATGGCGCTGGAGCCTTTCTGGCCCTTGGAGAAGAATTCTTCGGCCTCGTACAGCTCGGTGCGCTGCAAGTGGCGGATCTCAGTGGCCAGGCGCTCGATTGACGAGGCAATGACGCCAAGCGTGACGAAATACATCGCGTGGCGGTCGCGTGGGATGACCTGGGTCGAGACCGGCTCTGGCGACAGGCCGAGTTTTTCGGCCACATATTCCTCGATCCGCGGATCGATATTGGCAAACGTGCCGACCGCACCGGAAATGGCGCAGGTGGCGATTTCCTCGCGCGCTGTCGTCAGGCGGCGCTTGGCGCGCTGGAATTCGGCATGGAAGGTCGCCAGCTTGACGCCAAACGTGGTCGGCTCGGCATGGATGCCGTGGCTGCGCCCGATCGTGGCGGTCAGCTTGTGTTCGAAGGCGCGTTTCTCAAGCGCCGCCAGAACCCGCTCCACGCCCTCCATCAGGATGTCGCTGGCACGCACAAGCTGCACGTTGAGGCAGGTGTCGAGCACGTCCGAAGAGGTCATGCCTTTGTGCAGGAAGCGGGCAGGTTCACCTACATGTTCGGCAACATTGGTCAGGAAGGCGATG
>CBDUKI010000217.1:0-4342 GCA_965367765.1 uncultured Henriciella sp. | reverse complement strand
TTAGCCGAGCCGTTTCAACGCGCGGGTGCGGCCCATGAGTTGAAGCATCTGACCGACATCCGGGCCGCTCTGCAAACCTGTCAGGGCCTTTCGCAGGGGCATGAACAGGCCGCGCCCTTTACGCCCGGTTTCGGCTTTCAATGCCGATGTCCACGCGCCCCAGGTCTCGGAGGTGATCTCACCTTCTGGCAACATCCTGGCGGCTGCGGTGACGAAGTCTCGGTCTTCAGCGTCGATAATCGGGGTGATGTCGCCGAACGCGACAGGAACGAAGGCAGCTGCATCCTCAACCACCGTGCAGTTCTCGCGAACCAGTAACCAGAAAGCTTCATTGGCGGCCAGCGGATCGAGCGCCTCAAGCCGGGTTTTGACGGCGGCGAAGTCTGTCTTGTGGACCAGTGATGCATTCAGCCCGTCCAGCTCGGTCTCGTCGAAACGGGCGGGTGAGCGACCAATCTTGGCGAAATCAAACTCATCGGCAAGCACGGCGAGGCTGTCGCGAATCTCGACATTGTCACTTGTACCGAGCTTCGCGAGCAAGGAGCAGATCGCAATCGGCTCGATCCCTCTTTCGCGCAGCTGGCCCATACCCAGTGAGCCAAGGCGCTTGGACAGACTGGCGCCGTCTGCGCCGACGAGAAGGGGTGTGTGCGCCATGGACGGAGCCGTGCCACCCAGGGCTCGAAAAATCTCGATCTGCGCGCCAGAATTCGTCACATGATCCTCGCCGCGCACGACATGCGTGATCCCAGCTTCAATATCATCGACGCAGCTTGGCAGCGTGTAGAGGTATGAGCCGTCAGCCCGGATCAATACCGGGTCGGACAGGCTCGACGTGTCGATCGACTGGTCACCGCGCACAAGGTCCGTCCACTCAATCCGGTTGCCAGACAGCTTGAACCGCCAATGCGGCTTGCGCCCGTCGGCTTCGAGTTGTGCCTTGTCATCGTCGCTCAGCTCCAGCCCGGCACGATTGTAGATGGGCGGTTTGCCGCGCGCGCGCTGCAGCTTGCGCTGACGGTCCAGCTCGTCAGCAGTCTCGTAACAGGCATAAAGCAGACCCATCTCGCGAAGCTTGTCGGCGGCGGCATCATATTCGGCAAAGCGCTCGCTTTGCTTGAACGTCTTGTCCCAGGTCAAGCCGAGCCAGGTCAGGTCATCGCGAATGCCCTGCTCGTAGGCGGCTGTGGAGCGCTCAGTATCGGTATCATCAATCCGCAGGATGAATGTGCCACCCTGCCCGCGCGCGAACAACCAGTTGATCAGGGCCGTGCGGACATTGCCGACATGCAGGTTGCCAGTCGGAGACGGCGCGAAACGAACGACAGGTTTGGTCATCTTTGACACTTCCTCAAAACACACGCCGCTCTTCGACACGAAAATGCGGCAAATGCCAAGGTGTTGCTGTCAGAAAGCCACCCTGGTCAGCTGACGGCGTTGGTCACATCATCAATCGGAATGATGTAATCACGTGAGCAGAACTGGCAATTCACGTGCAAGGCGCCATCCGGTTCAACCATTTCACGTAGGGATTCGTCTGCCATGTTCTGCAATGTGGCGACCAGCCGCTCGCGGTTGCACGTACACGCATCCACCAGCACTTGCGGGTCATCCATGGTGACGCCACCCTCGTGAAACAGTCGATAGACAAGCTGATCACTGGGCAGGCCGGGATCGATCAGTTCGTCTTCCTTGAGGGTCCCGAAAAGGGCTTCAGCCTCACGCCAACCCTCCTCGGTGTCACCGCGCGTGTCATCCCCGGCAACTTTCTGCACCATCATGCCGCCGCCGACCCAATCGCCCTGCTCGGTCTTCCTGACGACAATCTTCAGGCGGGTTTCGACCTGTTCGGAGTTGTGAAAGTAATCCTGGGCACATTGCTCGATCGTGCCTTTGGCAAGCGGGACGATGCCTTGATATGGCTGCAGGTCCGGATTGTCGTGCACAATGATCAGGCCCAGGCGCCCGGTGGGGCCGAACAATTGGGGCATATGCGGCTTCTCACCCTTGTTGACCTTTTCCAGCCAGGCCCAGCGTTCAGGCTCATGGCGAGCATAGGCGCGCACGCCACCGTTCTTGGCATACTCGCCTACCAACAGTGAAACCGGGCCGTCACCTTCGGCTTGAGCCAGCACCCGGCCTTCGAATTTCATACCGGAACCAACGAGCACGGACAGGATCAAGGCCTCGCCGAGAATTTCAGCCAGGTGATCGGGGTAATTGTGCCGCTTCAGTATAGGATTGAGGCTGTTCGGGCCGAGTTTTGCCACACGCCCACGAACAGCCATCCCCTGCGGCTGAAATCCAGCAACCATGTCTTCAAGGCTGACATTAGATGGGGTCATGGCATCTGCTTTCTGTTCTCGCCGCCCATGTGGCAGCGTCAGGGCAAATCGACAAGGGTTCGGGTTCAGACTGATAACAGGTGTCACTCATCCCAAGTCTGGTATGTCTGACGCATATAGGCGATCCCATCGCTCACAATCTCTGCAAGCACACCCAGATCAATATCGGCCAGCTTGTTGATATAGAGGCATGATTTGCCAAGCTTGTGCTTGCCGAGCCTGGCGAGCTTGTCCTGCATGTCGCCATAGCGGTAGCCAGGCATGATATAGACCACCAGATTCGCCTTGCGTGGACTGAACCCGGTCATGAAGAACTCACCCTCGCGACCGCTTTCATACTTGTAGTGATAGCGCCCGTAGCCGATCAGGGACGCCCCCCACATTTGCGGCTTGAGGCCAGTGACGCGATTGAACAAGGCCAGCAGGGCCTCAGCATCCGCCCGCTTCTTTTCGGACTCGACCGCAGCAATGAAATCTACCGGATCTGTCCTGGTCACCTGGGTCTTGTTCTCTGCCTTCGCCATGGCGGGCTCCTACTGACAATCCTATCCCTTTTTGCGCCCCATTCTGGCCAGCAGGCTGCTGGTATCCCAGCGCGCACCGCCCATAGCCTGCACATCAGCATAATATTGATCGACAGTCGCTGTCAGTGGCAAACTGGCGCCATTCTCGCGGGCCGTGTCGAGCGCAATCCGCAAGTCCTTGCGCATCCAGTCGACAGCGAAGCCGTGTTCATATTTGCCATCACGCATGGTTTCCCAGCGATTGACCATCTGCCAGCTTTGCGCGGCCCCGCCGCTGATCGCCGAAATCACCTTGGCGATGTCGAGCTCTGCCTCTTCGGCAAAATGCAGGCCTTCGGCCAGCCCCTGCAAGATGCCGGCAATACAGATCTGATTAACTGACTTGGCCAGTTGGCCCGCCCCGCTCGGGCCGATCAGTGTCATCTGTTTGCCGTAGGCATCCATGATCGGCGCGGCAGCCGCGAAATCAGCCTCGTCACCGCCGCACATGATGGCTAGCGCACCATTCTCCGCGCCCGCTTGCCCGCCAGAGATTGGCGCATCGACAAAAGATGCCCCTGCCGTTTTCGCACGCTGGTACAAGGCGCGCGCCAGACCCGCACTGGCCGTTGTATGATCGATGATGACACTGCCGGCAGGAATAGTTTCCTCAAACTCGTCGAAGACGGCCAGGACATCCGGGTCATCACCAAGGCACATGAAGATGAATTGCACACCGGCAATCGCCTCTGACGGGGTTTTCGCCGCTCGCCCAGCATGTTGCGCTGCCCAGGTCTCTGCTTTTTCCGCTGTCCGGTTCCAGACCGTCACGCTGTGGCCTGCCTTCACAAGATGCCCGGCCATTGGATAGCCCATCACACCAAGCCCTAGAAATGCAACTTCAGCCATGCGTGGCGCCTCCTTTTTGGTATTCACCCGACAGATAGAACAAATTTCATCGAAATCGCCAGAACTATTCTCAACCGATATTCACCCTGATCGCGTACGCCAGTTGCAGGCCAGAAAGGCCGGAACGGGATGGTTATGGCATACGCTTACTCAACTCGGCGCTATGCAGGCAGAAAGCCTGGCGCGCCCGCCCGCAAGATCGGGACGTGGAAACTGGCCTATGCCGATTTCCTGACAGCCTTGTGTGCCTTTTTCCTCGTCATGTGGATTGTTCATGGCGTCTCGTCCGAAGACAAGGCTGAGCTGGCCCGCCAATTCGGCGCGAATGCCCTCCAAACCGATATCTCTGCCCAGCCTGAAATAAATCAGTCAGTCATGCAGCTGGTTGAGCAGCTCAAGGATGATCCGCGTTTGAATTCACATGGCACCAGCGTCAACATTTCGGTTGAACCTGACTTTATCCGCATTGACCTGACAGATATGGCCACCCGCCCTCTTTTCGCCTCTGGCCATGGTGGCCTGAACACGACCGGCACGGACCTGACCCGCGCAGTCGGTCACGCCATTTCACTGGTCGAGCTTCCG
>CBDUKI010000216.1:0-4369 GCA_965367765.1 uncultured Henriciella sp. | reverse complement strand
CAGAAACGGATTTTGAATCCGTCGCGTCTACCAATTCCGCCAGGGAGGCACGGATGCGGCAGGAAGCCTAAGTGCCGCAGGTGGGCGATTGCGTCAATCGGGCTTTTCCCGCTCGCCAAACGCGGGTAACGCTTTGGTCCATGTCACATGCCCCTAGCCCGCACACTTTCCTGCAATCCCTCGAAGCCATGGCTGATGAAGCAGGCGAGGAGGGGTATTCCTTACGGGCAATCTTTGCCCGCCTTGATGAACGTGCATTCGGGGCCGGCTTGTTCCTGCTCGCACTCCCTTGCGCCATCCCGTTTCTCTATCTGGTGCCTCAGGTTGTTTCGCTGCCCATGATGGCCCTGACGCTGCAAATGCTCGCCGGACGCGAAGAGCCCTGGCTGCCGGAGAAGTTTGGTGAACGCCGGATCGACAAGCCAGGATTGACACGTATGTCACGCTTCGGTCGCAAATGGTTCGGCTGGCTCGAGAAGATTTCACATCCGCGAATGTCCTGGCTGACCGGGAAATCGGCCGAACGGGTCCTGGCCCTCTTCTTGACCGTGTTTTGCGCCTCCATCCTGCTCCCCATTCCGAGCACCAACACAGTTCCTGGCATAGGCGTCGCAATCATAGCGTTCGGCCTGATGTCGCGCGATGGCCTGCTCGTCATCCTGGGCCTGATCATTGGCACAGCCTGGATCGCCCTTTTGATCACCGCAGCACTATATGGCTTTGACGCAGCAACAGACCTGTTGCGCGCCCTGCTTGGGCGCGGCTAATTCACACACCCGTGCGCGGGTGACGCATGGACAATACGACTGGTATTTCTAACGTCCTGAACTCGTCCGGCATTTAGGAATATGCATGCTCGCACGCTTTGATCCATTCTTGAAATCCTGGCGCTGGCCCGCCTTGGCGCTGGCCGCAGCGCTGGCCATGCTGGCCACAGCGCATGCGTTCGAACGGTTTGCCTTCATGGCGCCGTGTCCGCTCTGCCTGCGCCAGCGCGAGGTCTATTGGGCAATTGCGACCATGGCGGCAACCGGCCTGGTACTTTGGCGTATTCGGCAAAACCCGCGCTTCCTGATGGCCTTGAATGTCATGCTTGGTCTGGTCTTCCTGACCGGTACGGTCGTCGCGACCTTCCACGCCGGGGTGGAATGGCGCTGGTGGCCCGCCCCGGATGGCTGCGTGGGCGAAGTGGTGGTCGACGTGACGAATGTAGACCTGACCGATCTGGATGCACGACAAGCAGTGGCTTCGTGTCTGGATGCACCCTGGATATTTCTCGGCCTGTCCATGGCCGGTTGGAACGCACTTGTTTCACTAGGCTTAATGGCGATCAGCTTCCGAGCAGCCGGGATTGCCCTGCCGCGCCCACGTTTCGGTTCGGAAATCTAGATAATCACAAAAGCTGCGACGAGGCAGGCGATTGTGATCAGGGTCGGCCAGACCCGTAAACGGCGATACCAAAGCGGAAATTCACCCGTCAGGACATCCATGACGAAATGCGCCAGGAGCGTCACGGCAAGGCCGATAAACAGCAACCGGTCCGGTCGCCAGGTGAAATAGGCCATCACCAGAGCCCAGCCAGCCAGCACACCGAAAATTGACATCAACAGTTCGCCGAAGCGCGGCTTGTCGCGCCGCGACATTTCCGATCCCCAGCGGATGCCACCCAGAAAACTCAATACCAGTGCACCGAACACCATAACGTACAGGCCAGCTGTCTGGGCATTCTGTGGATCATCACGCCAGACAAGCATGGCACCTGCACCAGCCATGAATGGAATCAGGCCAGCGGTGGTCAATGCGAGAGGGGCTTGTGGAGTCTTTAACTTATACATGAAATCCACCTCCTGAACGTTCATCGCATATCAATTTCACCATGTTATTAACAGCTAGATGCCACGCAGACTTATTGCCCTCCTGATTGCTATATATGCAATCGCCTTTGCCTTTGGTGCCATGGCCGCCATTCGCTGGCCGAGCTTGATGATGTTTGCCAGCCTGATGCTGGAACAAGAACCACTGGCTGGACTGGCCGGATTTGACTGGCGCCAGATCGGCATCCTCTACGGCGCACCTTACTTCCTTGCAGCCCTCTGTCTCTACGCATCAGCCTTGTGCGTGCACGATCGCAAGAAGGGCAGCCTGCTCTGGTATGTCATGGGATGCATTGCTGGGTTTCCCTGTGCTTTCCTGGTCGATTTCGAACCGGGCTGGTGGCACGATCCAAGCGCTGGAGAAGGTGCGGTTGCGGGCGCCGCTGGTGGCGCTGTTCTGCTCGCCATAGCTGTGTGGAATCTACGCAAGCGCTACCGAAAGCCGATAAAGCCCGGTATCGTACCCGACGCGCAGACGGTCACCATCATGCCCGCCCCTGAACCCAAACCAGCCAAGAAACGGGTTTATCGACCCGTCCCACCGGCGATTGCCCGGCAGCGCGCTCATTTTGCCGCTGAGGGCCGCCGCATGCGAGAACGCCAAGCAGCCCGGCGGCGCTGAACGCCCTGCCCGCTCAGCCGCGTGGATCAATCAAATTTCACTGAAAATTTCAGCCCCTGTTTCATGCGAAGGAGAGAACTAGCTGGTAGCAGTATTCTAAGACAGGCCTCAGTTTCCGCAGGAGAGAACCATGAACTTACAGAGAAGCGCCGGCCTCGGGCTTGGTCTCCTGGGCAGTTTCCTGATGTGGCAGACGGGTATCGGTCTTGCCCATTTCTTCTATGCCGATGGCGCGGAACGCTTGCTCAGCCTGCTCGTGGATCCCAGCCACTCCATGCGCCTTCTCAGTGCGATGTCGGCCTTCCTGGCAGGCCTGGCGGCACTGACAGAACGCGAAGGCGGGGCTTGGCTTGCAGGGTTTAGCACGGCGCTGCTCGGGCTCCAGACCCTGGCTCTGCTCGGTGGGCATGGGTCTGTCGTTTCGTGGCAGCAAGAAGCGGTCTTCTTGATCATTTCAACCAGCCTGTTCCTGACCCTAGTCGTCGCGCGCGGCCAGGCCGCAGCAGAAACAAAAGTGCCTGAAACTGACGCTGCCAGCACAGTTCTGGCGTGATCGCGCTGCAAGGCTTGTGAAGCCCCGCCAACTTGCGCATGATACCCGCCATACTGGAGGGAAGAAATGATAGCGCGCAGACTAGCGGCATTTGGAATCTTTGCGCTTGGGGCATGGCTCGGATATCGAGGGCTTGATGCCGTCTTCCTGATCATGAACCGGGGAAGCGACCTGGCCAGCGCCTTGTTCGCCCCACCCACGTCCATCATTCGCCTCGTCGCGACCGCTTTCATGACACTGGGCGGTGTCATGGCCCTCGCCAATCTTCGCTGGGGCGGCACGGTCGCCTTCATTGGCGCTGTCCTGTTCACACTGCTGGGTGGCCTGATGGCGCTGAGTGGGGCCGATCAGGGGCTATGGATTGACGAAGTTCTCTATGGTGTCGGCGCCATCGGCATAGGTGTCCTAATACTGACATTGGCGCGCAATTGACACTTTCGGCGCATTGATTTTGACGCTTGTTGCTCTAGATGTGTCGCGACCATAACCGAAGCACACACAGGCAAATCTCATGTCACAGACCTATGACGTCGTCATCATCGGGGGCGGCCCCGGCGGGTACAATTGCGCCATTCGCGCAGGTCAACTGGGCCTGAAGGCCGCCTGTATCGAAATGCGCGACACACTAGGCGGGACCTGCCTGAATGTCGGGTGCATTCCATCCAAGGCCCTGCTCCACGCCTCTGCAGCCTACGAGACAGCGAAGAATGACTTTGCCGACATGGGCATCAAGACCGGCAAGCTGGAAGTCGACCTCAACCAGATGATGGCCCAGAAGGACGAAGCCGTAAAAGGCCTGACCCAGGGTGTCGCCTTCCTGCTCAAGAAAAACAAGGTTGAGCATATCCATGGCCGCGGACGGATTACTGGCCCTGGCTCCGTTGAAGTCACGACCGCCGATGGCAAGCGCCAAACCCTGTCCACCCGCAACATTGTCATCGCCACCGGCTCTGAACCGGCCACACTGCCTGGTATCGAAATTGACGAGGAACGCATCGTTTCCAATACCGGCGCCCTATCATTGAAGGCGATCCCGAAACGCCTCGTCCTGATTGGGGCGGGCGTTATCGGCTTGGAAATGGGGCAGGTCTGGGCCCGCCTGGGCGCGGACGTCACCGTCATCGAATACCTGGATCGCAAACTCTTCCGGTGCTTTTTGGTCCCGGTTGATGGCCATTACGGCGAGGCGCTTGCCGCTGGGAGAACCTGCCCAGCTGAAGTTTTGGCCCGCCATGCGCTCCAGTGTTGTGGTTCCATTGGAGTATGCTACCGCCTGCGGTTTGTCTGCTTTCAAGCTGCCCGGATCCACGCGCTGCAAGT
>CBDUKI010000215.1:0-4375 GCA_965367765.1 uncultured Henriciella sp. | reverse complement strand
CGGTTTGGCCGTTTCAAGACCAGCGTATCGCCGCGCACCTGGACAATGATGTCGTCAAACTTGCCATTGTCATTGGAAACCGCAATCGATTGGCCGGAGCCGACCTGGAAGTCGACCTCGATCCCTGCCGAGACATCGAGCTTCTCGAATGATGACAGGTCATAATCGCGGGTTTCAGCATTAGCCAATCCTGTCATGGCGAGCGCCATGGCAGAAGCAGCAAGAAGGGGACGGATCATTTTCAAGACTCCATAAAACGTGAACCAGACCCTGAACGCAGCACCAATCTACTTATCGAAAAACAATAAGTCAACGCAACCTTCATGAACTTTTCCTGCGCTCAAAACAAAAGCCCCGGCCGAAGCCGGGGCGTGTCAGTCCTGCACGGCAGGGAAGGCTTACATAAAGCCCTTGAACTTGTCCTTGAAGCGCGAGACGCGGCCACCACGGTCCAGGGTCTGCGTGCCGCCGGTCCAGGCCGGGTGAGAGCTGGCATCAATGTCCAGCACGAGGCGGTCGCCTTCGCTGCCATAGGTTGAGCGGGTCTGGTATTCGGTGCCATCGGTCATCACGACAGTGATGAAGTGGTAGTCTGGATGTGTATCGGCTTTCATGTCGATGCTTTCTTGAGTTGTTGCGGCACCGATTGCTGACCGGCACCTGAATCTCGGAAAGCGCGTCCTTACAGGATGCCAGCACGCATCGCAAGCCTGAAGACTCATCACGTCTCGGCAGGTCCATGAATTTTTATGCTTGAGCTCAACCTGGGTTGAGGGTGTAGGCCGCAGGGCAAACAGAATAGGTAAGCCATAGGAGACCCAATATGCGCCTCAACCAAGTGACCATTGCCTGTCGGGACTACGCTGCCAGTGTGGCCTTCTACCGAACGCTCGGCCTGCACCTGATCGTCGATGCGCCAGACCGCTATGCGCGGTTTGAATGCCCAACGGAAGACGCCAATGATCAACCATCTACCCTGTCATTGCATGCCATTACCCCCGACGAGCGTGTGTCAGGCACAGTCATCTATTTCGAGGTCGCTGATGTCCAGGCCACGTTCAACCGGTTGGTTGAAGCCGGTCTGACACCACAGGCGGCCCCAACCAAACAGGACTGGTTGTGGACCGAATGTTATTTCGATGACCCCGCAGGAAACCGGGTCTGCATCTACCATGCTGGCGAGAACCGCCGCTTCCCGCCCTGGCGGGTCGAGCGCTAGTCGAGATCGGCGCGCAGGTAGTCCTCGGTAACCACTGTATCGGCCTGTTCCTGGCGCCAGGTATAGATGGCGATGGAAACCCAAAGGACGTGGAACAGGATACCGAGGGCGATCGCCACCGTGCCTGGAATTGGGCCGATATGCGCGCGATTGAAGAACTCGCTCCATGTGGTGACATCGGTTGGATGAATCCCAATCTTGGCGAAATAGGCGATGCCCTGAATAACGAAGATCCAGCCATAATTGCGGCGTATCCGCCGCCCCAGTGCACGTAGCGCCGAAATCCGGTGGCGCGGGCGCAGGTAGTCATCAGACAGGGCGGTCCCGCGATCCATCAGAATCTTGGCCCCCTCGCCGCGCAGCAGGGGCACGATATTGGCGATTTCAAGCATGCGCGCACGGAACTTCCAGACAGAGAAATAACGATAGCGGCGCGCTTCCAGGATCAGGAACATGATCGACAACAGCCCGACCAGCACAATCGGCAGTGGCGAAGCCGATTCTGATGCGAAGCTCACAGACAGGGCAATCCCGGTCGATACAACCGCCCAGTTCGTCGTCGTGTCGAGGCGTTGGCGCCAGGCGGTCGAGCGGAAGACTTCAGCGCGATAGAGATGCGCCAGCGCACCAATTTCGGCCGGACCGCATATCGCATCAGCCTGGTTCGGAGGATCGTTCGTATCTGCCATCACCCAATTATACTCCGATTCAGGATAAGCGCTATGGAACAATGGCTTATGAACAATAATCCAGTTCCAGAATGGCTCGATAGCCACCGAGCACCTGGCGCACGTGGCGTGTATCCGTGTCGTCGGCTTCGTCGCGAATACGCGACCTGAGGGCCAGCACGTCTCCGGTAATCCGTGCTCGCCAGATCGCAAAGCGCAAGCTATTCGGCGCATGGGTGCGTGACCGGGCGCGGTCAAATGTGGCAAGGTCACAACGATACATGGCCAGTTCACTCGCCGCGTGAGCCAGGTCCGGCCCCTCAAAGTCAGAGGCGGTCGCAGCCAGGTCCAGCAAGGCCTCGTTCAGACGTGCCGCGCCTTCCTCATCTGTATCGGCCAGATATTTGCCCGCCGCCAGTAGTGCATCACCGCGGGCAAAATCCAGTGGCGCCTGCTTGTGGCGGGCCTTGCTGATCAGACCCTCCACGCCTTCGGCACGTAGCACAGGCTCAGCCTTCTCCCAGCCGAAATCTCGATAGGCCGGGCGTGGCCATGGCTCACCCGGCCCGAGCTTGGCCTGCCAGGCCTGCAGCAATCCAGACTGCCCACTCAGGGCGGCAATCTCGAGGAAAAGCGGCTTGACCCGCGTCAGCTTTTCAGGCGGCAAAACCAGGGCCGCGCTCCACGCATCAGAAAGGATGCAGGCGGCCTCCACCTGTGGGCACTCTGGCGCCTGCTCAGCCATCGCACCTTGGCCCGCAGCCAGAGGTGCAGCCAGGCTCAGGAGTACGTATCTCATCATGTCACCGCCTTATCGCCCCGGCGATGAACCAGGAATGAGCAGGCAAGAATTGCGTTGACCTCATCGGCGCCATGGGGGCAGTATTAACCCTTGTTCAGAAATACGCGCCGTTCGGGGAAGACGTAGCGATGGAATACCATATTTTTCTGAGTTACCGCCGCAGCGACCAGGCCATTGCCCGCGCCGTCGTTCAGGAGCTGGAGGCGCGCAACGTCCGCGTCTGGTGGGACCAGATGATCGAAGGCGGTGAAGACTGGCGTGACGCCATTGTCGAAGGGTTGCAAGGCTCAGCCTCGCTGGTCATCCTGTTTTCCGAAGAGTGCAATGCCTCGAAACAGCTCAAGAAGGAGCTGGCGATTGCCGACACGCTCGACAAACTGGTCGTGCCCGTCCTGATCGAGGATACCCAACCCAAGGGCCACTATCTCTACGAACTGTCGACCCGCAACTGGGTTCAGATGTTCCCGAAGGCCGAGACCAAGGCCGCCAAGCTTGCCGACAAACTGGTCAGCACACTCAATGGATCCGGCATTCCGGTCGAAACGGACAGCCCGGCGGAGCGCCTCGATGATGTCGTCGAGATCAATCCGGTTGTAGCCAGCGCACCGGTCCCCAGTGCCGCGCCTGCGCCAGCCCGTCGGGAGATCACGACACCGCGCCAACCCGTCAAGGCCAAGCCGCATCCAAAGCAGAAGGACAAGCACCGCGACTTCTTGCCCTTCAAATGGCTAGACATCATCCCGATCGTCGCCCTGTTCTTCGGCTTCTTCGTCATGATGGACGGCCTGGATGATCTTAGTTTCGATTACCCGATGGAACTGGTTGGCCGGATCATGGGGATTGGCGCCCTGATGGCAGCCGCGTACGGGGCTATCGTGTTTCCGATCCGCTATTTCATGCGTCGACGCCGCGTGCTGCGGGCCGCGATCATGTATGTGCTGTCCAGTTTTGTCCTGTTCTTTCTCTTCGTCGGCGGACTACTGGCCTATTATGAAGGCGACCTGGACTATGTGACCGGCGAGGACCTGGTGATCGGTCTGGTCATCTGGGCGATCATGGCCGCCGTGGCAATCGTGCTCTACGCCATCCTGAGCGCCGCGCGCGCGGTGCGCAGCTTCCGCAAGAATGTCGAGGCGATCTAGCCGCGCCCACGATAGGGCGCGACACCCGTATCGGGCACGTACAGGCCTTCGGGTACAGGGCCACTCTGCCAGAACACATCAATCGGAATGCCGCCGCGCGGATACCAGTAGCCACTCATGCGCAGCCAGCGCGGTGACAGCAGGTCGGCGAGCTCGCGCCCGATCCGCACGGTGCAATCCTCATGAAACGCGCCATGATTGCGGAAACTGGTCAGATAGAGTTTCAGGCTCTTGCTCTCGACCAGCCAGTCACCCGGCGCATAGTCGATGACCAGATGGGCAAAGTCCGGCTGGCCGGTAACCGGGCAGATCGAGGTAAATTCCGGGCAGACAAACCGGGTCAGGTAATCTGTATCGGCATGTGGATTGGGAACGCGTTCCAGCACCGCTTCCTCCGGCGAGGACGGGGCCTGGCTCTGCTGACCAAGTTGGTCGAGACCAGCGTAAATATCCTTGTCACTCATCGCGCGGCCTCCTTATCCAAATGCCGGGAATATCTCGAAGCGCAGTCCGAGATAGGTGAAATAGCTGATCAGCAGGATCG
>CBDUKI010000214.1:0-4394 GCA_965367765.1 uncultured Henriciella sp. | reverse complement strand
CGAATAACCCAGAACGCCTTTCAGCGGGCCTTCAGCGGCCGCCTTGATCGCGCCATTGACTTCCTCAACCGTGGTTTCGCGCGAGGCGTCAAAGACCAGGTCGATCATCGACACGTTTGGCGTTGGGACGCGTACGGCTGACCCGTTCAGCTTGCCGGCCAGTTCTGGCAGCACCAGGCCAACGGCCTTGGCCGCGCCAGTTGAGGTCGGGATCATGGACGCCGCAGCGGCCCGGCCACGATACAGATCCTTGTGCATGCGGTCGAGGGTCGGCTGGTCGCCGGTATAGGCGTGAACCGTGGTCATGTAGCCGCGCTCGATGCCAACCGTGTCATTCAGCACCTTGGCGACAGGTGACAGGCAGTTGGTCGTGCACGAGGCATTGGAGACAACCAGGTCATCCGCGCTCAGCGTCTCGTGGTTGACGCCGTAAACAATGGTCTTGTCGGCATTGGTTGCCGGGGCAGAGACCAGCACGCGCTTGGCGCCGGCTTTCAGGTGGGCAGAGGCCTTTTCCTTGTCGGCAAAGATGCCGGTACATTCGAAGGCGATGTCGACGCCCATTTCCTTGTGTGGCAGGTCGGCGGGGTCGCGCTCGGCGGTGCACTTGAAGCTGCGCTTGCCAACACGGATCACGTCGCCCTCGACAACCACCTCTTCATTCAGGCGGCCATGCACCGAATCGTATTGCAGCAGGTGGGCATTGGTTTCAACCGGACCCAGATCGTTGATCGCGACCACTTCGATATCGGTGCGGTCATGCTCGATGATCGAGCGGAGAACGAGACGACCGATACGGCCAAATCCGTTGATTGCGACTTTGACTGCCATATTGAACCTCTTTGATAGGACTGGAAAATTTGCCGTGATGTAGACGCAAGAACCGGGCCAGTCCAGCGCACAAGTGTAGAGGTGCGACGTGATAGCGGTGTCAACGCGGAAAAGTGAAATTCACCCACCACGCACCGGTGCCAGGCCAGGCAGAATCAGCTGTCCCAGACGCTGATCCCCTTGCCGTTCACGATCCGCAACAGAAAATACAGGACCAGTCCCACCGGTCCGAACATCAAGGTGGCCAGCAGGCACGGCACGGCAAACAGGTGCGCCAGGCCCTGCCGCTGGGCATCCCGCCCGATCCACGCCCCGACAAACAGGTCAAAGGCGAGATAATGGGTCCAGCCGGTCAGCACGCCATTTGGGTGATCGAACAGGGCCATCACGCCCGCCAGGTCAGACATGCCTGCGCCCGGTGCGGCCTGTCCAAAGAACAGGGCCGCTGACAGGAAGGCGATATAGATCAGCCCGAGCAGAATGGGCCAGATTGCCGAATGCACCCAATTGCGTGTCAGGCGGGCGCGCGGCGCAAACACCAGTAAGGCCCAGGCCGGCAAAACCAGTGCATTGATCATCAGATATCCGGTTTGCCAACTCATCTCCGGTGCCTTCTTATTTCTTGTTCTTCGGCGTGTCTTTCTGTGTCCATTCGGTCAGCTGGTCCCAGTCGATCCAGGTCTTCTTCTTGCGCCGCAGGCGTTGCCAGAACCGTCGCCGCGCCGGGGTTGGCATCGGTTGCAGATTGTCCTTGAAGGCGCGCGCGACCTGGTTCCAGCTATAGGTTTCGGCATAGGCCCGGCAGGTTGCCCGGTCGAGGTCGAGACAGGCCAGCGCCCCTTCCGCAATATTGCCGCCTATCGGGGTGATGGTTCCGGCCATCGAGCCGGGGATGACATCCTTTGGCCCGGTCGCCTCGAAGGCGGCAACCGGTGTGCCGCTGGCCATCGCTTCCAGCACGACAAGGCCGAACGTATCGGTCAGGCTGGGGAAGACGAAAACATCGGCGCTGGCATAGCAGGTCGCCAGATCTTCGCCGAATTTCGGCCCGAGGAAGTGCACGTCAGGATATTTCTTCTTCAGCTCAGCCAGGGCCGGGCCGTCGCCAACCACGACTTTGGAGCCGGGCAGATCGGCCTCGACAAAGGTCTCGATATTCTTTTCCACCGCGACCCGGCCAACATTCAGGAAGATCGGGCGGGGCAGGCCCTTGAACGGGTCGTTCGGACTGTCTGGTTCGGCGCGCTTGGCGGGGTGGAACTGTTCGGTATCCACGCCGCGCGTCCCGGCCACGGTGTTGATGAACTGCTTGGCATTCAGCTCCTCGACCATGCTGGGCGTCGGCACCATGACCCGGCCGGAATATTTGTGGAACCAGCGTACAAAGGCATAACCCCAGCTCACAGGGATCGGCAGGCGCGCCGCGATATATTCAGGAAACCGCGTGTGGTAGGCGGTCGAGAAGGGGTGTTTCATCTTCAGGCACATGGTGCGCCCGGCCATGCCCAATGTGCCTTCGGTGACCAGATGGACCGCATCCGGTTCGAAATCGTGGAATCGCTTTTTCAGCTTGCCCCCGGCAAACAAGGCGAGCTTGATTTCCGGATAGGTCGGAAGCGGCATGGTGAAAAAGCCTTCACCGGGATGTACAATGTCAAACACATGCCCTTCGGCCTGCAGCTCACTGATGACGCGTTGCATTGTGCGCACCACACCATTGACTTGCGGTTCCCAGGCATCGGTGACGATCATGATCCGCATTCAGGGTCCTCACGGGTCGGCATGAGGATGTGGTTTTAAGCTGTCCTTTGCTGGCGTAAAGGATATAGACGGTTGCAATGGCAACTAATTTCGCAGGGAGCAGCACATGGCGGAATTTTTGATGACCCAATTGGCCGATTGGGACACGCTGGATAAAGCCAAGTTTGCTGATGAAGAGGCCTTCCTGGCCGATGTCCTGGCCAATGCCCCGCTGGATGCCTCGTCGCGCCAGGCAGCCGTGCGCCGGGGCCGTGAACTGGTCGAGATTGCCCGCGCCAAGGGCCGCCGCAAAGGCATGATGGAAAGCTTCCTGGAAGAGTTCGGCCTGTCCAATTCCGAAGGTCTGGCCTTGATGTGCCTGGCCGAAGCGCTGTTACGGGTGCCCGATGCTGATACGCGCGATGACCTGATTGCCGAGAAGATCCGCTCTGGCGATTGGGGCGCCCATAAGGGCCAGAGTGATTCGTGGCTGGTAAATGCCTCAACCTGGGGCCTGATGCTGACTGGCCGGGTCATCGGGCCACCACGTGAGGCGCAGGCCGGGGCTGGCAAGTTCGTCCAGGGCCTGGTGCGCAATAGCGGTGAGCCGGTGATCCGCGCGGCGATGATGCAGGCCATGCGCATCATGGGGGAACAGTTCGTCCTGGGGCGCAATGTCAAAGAAGCGCTCAAGCGCGGCAAGCGCATGGTCAAGGCGGGTGAGGCCGCCCATTTCAGCTTCGACATGCTGGGCGAGGGCGCCCGCACCATGGCCGATGCGACCCGCTATTACGACGCCTATTGCAAGGCGGTCGAAACCGTCGGTGCAATTGAGGACACGGCGGTCGCGCCCGAACACAAGAGCGGCATCTCGGTCAAGCTGTCAGCCCTGCATCCGCGCTATGAGGCCGTCAACGAAACGCGTATCATGGCCGAGCTTTACCCGCGCTTGCTGGCGCTCTGCGAAATGGCGGCCCGGGCCAATATCAATCTCTGTCTTGATGCCGAAGAGGCTGATCGCCTTGTCCTTTCGCTGAAACTGCTAGAGCGGCTGATGCGCGAACCGGGCCTGAAGGGCTGGTCCGGCCTTGGCCTGGCCGTGCAGGCCTATCAGAAACGCGCCCCGCAGGTGATTGAGCGCCTCGCCGCCCTGTCTGGTGAAACCGGTATGCGCCTGATGGTTCGTCTCGTCAAAGGGGCCTATTGGGACAGCGAGATCAAGCATGCCCAGGTCGAGGGCTTTGCCAATTTCCCGGTGTTTACGACCAAGCAGGGCACGGACCTCAATTATCTCAATTGCGCCCGCATGATGCTGCGCGCCGCGCCGCGTCTCTATGCTCAGTTCGCCACCCACAATGCCCACTCGCTCGCCGCGGTGGAGCTGATGGCCCGCGATGAAGGCGTCACCGCGTTCGAATACCAGCGCCTGCATGGCATGGGCGAGTCGCTGTATGATGCGGCAGAAGCGGGCGGCAGGGTGCGCATTTATGCCCCCGTCGGGGCGCATGAGGACCTCTTGCCCTATCTCGTTCGCCGCCTGCTGGAGAACGGTGCCAATACCAGTTTTGTCCATTCCTTCCTGGACCCGGATGTCCCGGTTGAGCGGGTGGTTGAGGATCCGCTGGCCAAGGTCGAGATTGGCCCGCGCCGTCATCCGCGTATCCCGACGCCGCCGCGCCTATATGGCCCGACCCGGCGCAATTCGACCGGCATTGACCTGTCGCAAGCCTCGGTTCGAGAAGAGATTGGCGCGGCCATGGCGGCCATGCGCGCCAGCGGGGCCATCGCCGCGGGACCGATTGTCTGCGGCGATGTCGTGGCCG
>CBDUKI010000213.1:0-4434 GCA_965367765.1 uncultured Henriciella sp. | reverse complement strand
CCTGGCCGAATGGCTGCAGCGCAAGATAATCGCCGCCGGCCCCGACACGGACGGGCTTCGTACGATAGGCAATACCCGCTTCTTCCATGGCCCAACGGGCACGATGATCGCGAACATAGCCACGCGCCAGCGGCGGAACCCAGTCGAACACATGTAGCGCAATGTCGGCATTCGGATCGACGGGCATAGAGCTACTCACATTGTATCTTGACGAAATACGTTGATATCAACATAATTACGTATGTCAACACCGAATCAGACCCCTTTCGAGACAACGCTGCATGTGCGCGATCATTGTCTGTGCCTGGCGGCGCAGCGGGCGGCACGCGCGCTGGCGCGCCGGTTCGACGAGGCTTTCCGCCCACTCGGCATCACGAGCGGCCAGTATTCACTGCTTATGGCCCTGAACCGACCCGAGCCGCCACCGATCGGTGCGGTCGCATCCGTGCTGGCCATGGACCGCACGACGCTGACGGCCAATCTCAAACCGCTTGAGCGCAAGGGCTTCGTGCAATCAGCTGCAAACCCAAGGGACAGGCGCAGCCGACTGCTCAAACTGACAAGTGACGGACAAGCCCTGTTGGCCCAGGCCGCGAACATCTGGTTTCGTGAGCATGCCAAGGTCGATGACGAAATTGGACACGCCACCGGCGACACATTGCGCGACGGGCTGGCTCGCCTCGCCTGACTTGCGAACAGGCTAATGGCGCGCTTGCCCATCCAGCCAGCACGATAGATTCAGATGATGGCTTCAGTTGACGGTTTTATCGTTTTTCGATAATGCGCCCCTATGACAGACCAGATTTCCCAGAAGCACGAGGCGTGGACCTCGATAGTGATCTTCCTGCTGATTGCGACCGGGCTCAGTGCCCTGGCGCATTTTGCAATCGTTAGGCTCTACCCGGCGAGCATCTATGTCGGGGGCCTGATGTGGTGCCCGGCACTTGCTGCCTTCCTGACGCTCCGTCTACGCGGCCAGAAAATCTCCAGCCTGCCCTGGCAATGGGGTGACGGGTCGCAGAACCTGAAAGCCTATGGTGTGCCGCTGGCCTATATCACCATCGCCTATCTCGCCATCTGGAGCCTGGGCTTCGGGTCTGCGCCCAATCTGGAGCAGGTCTCCGAATGGTCAAGCCAGCTCGGCCTGCCGTCAGACTCTGTCGCCTTGACGCTCATTGTCATGATCGCCCTTCTGGGCACGATCCAGCTGATCAAGTCCCTCGGCACGATTGCCGGTGAGGAGATTGGCTGGCGCGGCTTCTTCATCTGGCGCCTGCGAGAGGTCATGTCATTCGAGGCCACAGCCATTGTCAGCGGGCTCGTCTGGGCCGCCTGGCACTACCCGATCATCATCGCTTATGGCGGCGGCGACCCGGCATTCCAGATCGCCTGCTTCACGCTGATGATTGTCAGCATGTCGGTGATCCTGGCCTATTTCACGTTCCGGTCGCGTAGCCTGTGGCCCGCCGTGTTTTTCCATGCGGCGCACAATCTCTACATCCAGAAAGTCTTCACGCCGCTGACCGTGGAAAATGACAGGACCGCCCTCTGGATTGACGAGTACGGGTTGATGGTACCGGTCGTGGTGACGGTGTTCGCACTGGTCTACTGGCGCAAGGCCAGGGCGGAAGGCTTGTAGCGCCGGGCGGGCCAACGCGCCCTAGCGCGTCGGCACCGGGGCGTCGCCGCGATAATCGTAGAAACCGCGGGAGACCTTGCGGCCAACCCAGCCGGCCTCGACATATTTCACCAGAAGCGGGCACGGGCGATACTTGGTATCGGCCAGGCCATCATGCAGCACCTGCATGATCGACAGGCAAGTATCCAGGCCAATGAAATCGGCCAGTTCCAGCGGCCCCATCGGGTGGTTGGCACCCAGCTTCATCGCCGTGTCGATGCTTTCGACCGTGCCGACGCCCTCATACAGTGCATAGATCGCCTCATTGATCATCGGCACCAGGACGCGGTTGACGATAAAGGCCGGATAGTCCTCGGCATTGGTCGTCGTCTTGCCCAGGCGTTCGGCAAAGCCCAGCGCCATCTCGTAAGTGTCCTGATCCGTCGCCAGGCCGCGGATGATCTCCATCAGCTTCATCAGCGGCACCGGGTTCATGAAATGCAGGCCAATGAACCGCTCGGGCCGGTCCGTGGTCGAGGCCAGGCGGGTCACGGAGATGGATGAGGTATTGGTCGCCAGAAAGGCGCTGGCGGGCACAACCTTGCACAGATCAGCAAAGATCGCTTCCTTGATGTCCCGGTTCTCGGTAGCTGCCTCGATGGCCAGGTCAACCGGGTTGAAATCGCCTAGGTCGGTCGAGCGCTTGATACGGCCAAGCGCAACCTTCATGTCGTCAAGGGAGATGACCTCGCGCGCCACCTGGCGCGTCATGTTGGTCTCGATCGTGGCGACGCCCTTGTCGAGCGCCTCCGCATTCAGGTCATTGAGAATGACGTCATAGCCCGCGAGTGCGCAGACATGGGCAATCCCGTTGCCCATCTGGCCCGCACCGACAATGCCAATCGTTTTGATGTCGCCCAAGGCAGACTCCTGCAATCATTTTATTGAATGTAGAATACATGCTTGTGCAATGCATCAAAGCAAGCCCCTGCATATGCGGCAGGCGCACAGGCGTTCAGACTGTCACCTTGCGGCAACAGCCTGTTCAAGGCCTAGTTGAAAGCGCCCTTGATCGCGTCGACCAGGTCGAGACGTTCCCAGCTGAACCCGCCATCGGCATCTGGCTCACGACCAAAATGTCCATAGGCGGCGGTGCGGGCGTAAATCGGGCGATTCAGGTTCAAGGTCTCACGAATGCCGCGCGGGCTGAGGTCCATGACCTGCATCAGCACGTCTTCCAGCTTGCGCTCATCGACCTGGCCGGTGTCATGCAGATTAACATTGATGGACAGCGGCTTGGGCACACCAATCGCATAGCTGACCTGCAGGGTGCAGCGGTCGCCAAGCCCGGCAGCGATAACATTCTTGGCAAGATAACGGCTGGCATAGGCGGCCGAACGGTCAACCTTGGTCGGGTCCTTGCCGGAGAAGGCACCGCCGCCATGCGGGGCGGCGCCGCCATAGGTATCAACAATGATCTTGCGGCCGGTCAGGCCGGCATCGCCATCCGGGCCACCGATCTCGAATTTTCCGGTCGGATTGACGTAGAACTTGTCCTCATCCGGAAACCAGCCTTCTGGCAGCACGGATTTGACAATTGGCCGCACCAGTTCGCGCACATCCTCGGCGCTCAGCCCGCCAATGTGCTGGGTTGACACAACCACCGTGTCGACATCGACCGGCTTGCCGTTGGAATAGCGAAGCGTCACCTGGCTCTTGGCATCAGGCAGGAATTCAGGGCGCGCGCCAGAATGACGAGCCTCGGCCATGGCCTTGAGGATCTGGTGGGCATAGGTCAGCGTCGCCGGCATCAGCTCCGGCGTCTCATTCGAGGCATAGCCGAACATGATGCCCTGGTCGCCGGCCCCTTCTTCATTGAATGTGCCGGTGCCGGAATCGACGCCCTGGGCAATGTCGATGGACTGTTCGTGCAGCCAGTTGTGCAGGGTCAGGTTCTGCCAGTGGAAGCCGTTCTGCTCATAGCCGATGGATTTGACCGCACCGCGCACAACCGCCTCGATCTGCTCGTTGGAAATCTCCGGGCCGCGCATTTCGCCAAGCAGCGAGACGCGGTTCGTCGTGGCGGCGGTTTCACAGGCCGCGCGCACCTGGGCAGGGTCCATGCCCTGCTTGATCGCTTCAGCAAAATACAGGTCGACAATTTCGTCGGACACACGGTCACAGACCTTGTCAGGGTGCCCTTCCGATACGCTCTCACTGGTGAACAAGAAGTCGCTCATGATAATCTCCACTCGACCTGTTGATATTGTCGCTACAGCAGCGGCACAATCATATCAACATCTATTTATATGTACTCGCGGTAGAGCGATGCAATTTAGATGCCTAGTCGTCCTCATCCGGGTCGAAGGAGGCTGCGGCGGCCAGGATGGCCTGCAGCAGGGAGCGGCGCAGCGCCAGGTCGGCAATCTTCTGATAGGCCGTCACCAGTTCCATGGCTTCGCCGTCAAATGTCGGCAGCGTGGGGGGATGGTCACTCTCATTGACCGTGCGCGGGCGCTGGGTGTCGAAAAATTCGTCCACGCCTTCATAGAAATAATTGATCGTCACGCCGAGTGCATCGGCCATCTCGAACAAGCGCCCGGCTGACATCCGGTTCACGCCCTTTTCGTATTTCTGCACCTGCTGGAAGGTCAGGCCCAGTTTCTCGCCCAGCTGGTCCTGGGTCAGCTTGAGTTCCCGACGCCGCCAGCGCAGGCGCTGACCAACCACACGGTCTATGCCACTAGGTGATTTTCTCTCCGACATGCAATTTCCCGGTACAGTTGCGTCCAGCCTGTTTAGCGCCGCCAGGACAC
>CBDUKI010000212.1:0-4444 GCA_965367765.1 uncultured Henriciella sp. | reverse complement strand
GCGGATACGTTCCGGCGTCAGGGCTCGTGGGTCCAGTTCGACCGCAATCTCGGCGTCATCGCGCACCCGCAACGCCTGGCGCAGGTGTTCGCTCACCGCGAAGAAATCATCGCCCGACAAGGCATTCGGCGAGCCGCCCCCAAAGTGCAGGTGGCCAACCCCGCCATGACGGCCCAGCGCCCTGGCCCAGAGATCGATCTCACGATGCAGGGTCGAGACATAACGGGCGATCCGCTCATACCCGTTCGGCACCGTTGTATGGCAACCGCAATACCAGCATAGCTGCTCGCAGAATGGCACATGCACATAGGCACTGATCGGGCTCGACTGGCAGGTCGCCCGCGCCCAGTCGTCAGCCGTGCCAGCATCAACATCCGCAGTGAACTGCGCGGCCGTTGGATAGGAAGTGTATCGCGGCACCTTGGCCGTGGCGAAAGCGGTCCATTCAGGTTTCATGTCGCGCTAGATAGCGCACCCTCACGTGCAACAGCCTAGGTAGTCTTCCGTAAAGCGACGGCTTGTCGCGCTGCCTAGGGCTGGGCGGCTGAGAACCAGTCAACCAGCCAGGGGTTGATCTCACTGTGGCGCTGGTAGTTGAGGCCATGTGTCCCGCCATCCAGCACGCGTACATCCGCATCCGGCAACAGCGCTTGCAGGCGCGCCGCGCTGGACACCGGGATGGTGCTGTCTGCCCCGCCGAAAACCGCCATGACCGGAACGCCCGTTGCCTTCAGCCGCGTGAACGTGTCGTCACGATCCGACATCGGGAAATGACGGAAGGTCGATAACAGGGCCTCGTTATAGCCGCGATAGTCCATCTGTTCGGTCACATCCCCGGCCAACCGGTTTTCCGGGTCGAGGGCGCTTTCATCATATTGCGGATCGCCGAGCAGGATCTTGCGGCCATACATCCGCCAGATCCAGTCACCGATGCCTGGTGTACGCAGCATCAGGCCTGACAGGCCACCGGCCCCATTCGTATCCAGCCCGGCCGGCACGAACAGGAACAGGCGGCTGACCCTTTCGGGATGTCGAGCGGTGAATTCTGCCGTGATCGGGCCTCCCATGGACAGGCCGACAAGGCCCACAGGTTCATCGACACCAAGCCCATCCAGTAGCTCCAGCAATTCACGGTCATAAAAATCCGTGGTGTATTGCTTTGACGGTCGATCAGACCAGCCGCGCCCGTAATGATCGAAGCGCAGCACCCTGAAGCCAGCCTCCACCAGCGGCTCGACATTCTGTTCATAGATGAAATTCGGCGTCGAAAAGCCATGCGTCAGCACGATGACCGGGCCATCGTCTGGCCCATCCCAACGATAATGGATGTAGCCATCGCTCAGTTTGATGTGATTGCCTGGCGCCTTGGCCCGCGCGGCCTCATCAAACTTGGCCAGCTTGTGGCCGACAATCACGTAGAACACCATGGCCACCAGGATCAGGCAGCCCAGAATCAGGCCGATCCATGTCACGATCCGCATCACCATCCTCCCTCATTTCTTTTTCCTGACAGTACGCGAAATTGAGCGTTTTCACAGGGCAAATCTTGGTGTGCCGCCTCGGCCTCAGAATCGGTGATTTTCCGGCCCTGTAACCCCCTGTATTTGTTGGTCTAAATCAGGGCATTTCGCAGGCACCCAAATACCAGCTCGTGATTTCCCTTTTCCGGCAAAACCCCTTATAAAATAAGCAGAATATTGCGAATCAGAGAGCGATCGATCAGATGTCCGAACCCGCCGAAAATCCAGCGCCGCAAAATGGCGAATACAGCGCCGATTCCATCAAGGTCCTGAAGGGCCTGGAGGCCGTGCGCAAACGCCCCGGCATGTATATCGGGGACACCGATGACGGTTCAGGCCTGCACCATATGGTCTATGAGGTCGTCGACAATGCGATTGACGAGGCCCTGGCCGGACATGCCGACGAAGTCACCGTGTCGCTGTTTCCAGATGGCAGCGCCGAAATCACCGACAATGGCCGTGGCATTCCGGTCGGCCAGCATGCCACCGAAGGGCGTTCGGCAGCTGAAGTCATCATGACTGAGCTGCACGCTGGCGGCAAGTTTGACAGCAACTCCTACAAGGTCTCCGGCGGGCTGCACGGGGTCGGCGTCTCTGTGGTCAACGCCCTGTCCGACTGGCTTGAACTGACCATTCACCGCGATGGCTCCGAATACCAGGTCCGCTTTGTCGAGGGTGGGCGCACCGAAGCGCCGCTGAAAGCCGTCGGCACCAGCCCGACAAAGGCCAATGGCACGCCCTATACGGGCACGGCTGTACGTTTCCTGGCCTCGGCGTCGACGTTCACCATGACCGAGTATGACCGCAAGACGCTGGAACACCGCCTGCGCGAGCTGGCCTTCCTGAACTCGGGTGTACGCATCGTGTTCCGCGATCTACGCGAGGCTGAGCCATATGAAACCGTGCTGGAATATGCCGGCGGCGTGGCCGCGTTCGTGCAGCACCTCAACCAGGCACGCACCGCGCTCATCCCCGAGACCATTTTTGTCACCGGCGAGAAAGACGGCATTACGGTCGAAGCCGCACTGGAATGGACAGACAGCTACCACGAAAGCGTGCTGTGCTTCACCAATAACATCCCCCAGCGCGATGGCGGCACGCACCTGGCTGGCTTCCGCGGTGCGCTGACCCGGATCATCAACAAGTATGCAGCCGAAAGCGGCATCGCGAAGAAGGAAAAGGTCGACATTTCCGGCGATGATGCGCGCGAAGGCCTGACCTGTGTCCTGTCCGTAAAGGTGCCGGACCCGAAATTCAGCTCGCAGACCAAGGACAAGCTGGTCTCATCCGAGGTGCGCCCGGTGGTCGAGAGCCTGATCAATGAAAAACTCGCCGAATGGTTCGAGGAGCACCCCAAGGAAGTCGTGCAGGTGATGACCAAGATCGTCGAGGCGGCTGCGGCCCGAGAGGCGGCCCGCAAGGCGCGTGAGCTGACCCGGCGCAAATCGGCCCTGGATATCTCTTCTCTGCCCGGCAAACTGGCCGACTGCCAGGAGAAGGATCCAGCCAAGTCTGAAATCTTCATCGTGGAGGGTGATTCTGCGGGCGGCTCGGCCAAGCAGGGCCGCGACCGCTCGAACCAGGCCATCTTGCCTTTGCGCGGCAAGATCCTGAATGTCGAGCGCGCCCGTTTCGATAAGATGCTGTCATCGGACCAGATCGGCACGCTGATCATGGCGCTGGGCGCCGGTATCGGGCGTGAGGAGTTCGATATCAACAAGCTGCGCTACCACAAGATCGTCATCATGACCGATGCCGATGTTGATGGTGCCCATATCCGCACGCTGCTGCTGACCTTCTTCTACCGTCAGATGCCGGAAATCATCGAACGTGGTTTCCTCTACATTGCCCAGCCGCCGCTCTACAAGGTGATGCGGGGCAAGTCCGAACGCTATCTCAAGGATGATGAGGAGCTGAACAATTACCTGATCGAGGAAGGCACACGCGGGGAAACGCTGATCCTTGCCGATGGCACCCAGATTGGTGGGCAGGACCTGCGCGAGCGCGTGCATGGCGCTGCGGCCTTCAAACAGGCCTTGTGGCGCCTGTCATTGCGCGCGCCGGGCGATGTCGTCGAACAGGCCGCCATTGCTGGCGCACTGGCCCCTGGAGCATCCCAAGAGGAAGCCGCGCGCACCGCCGAGCGCCTGAACCTGATTGCCGAGGAAGGTGAGGATAACTGGAACGGCCGTTTCGAGGAGGGCAATCTCATCCTGACGCGTGAAGTGCGCGGGGTTGAGGATAAGGCCGTGCTGGATCGCCAGCTGCTTGCCAGCGCCGACGCGATGCGCCTGAACGAGCGCGCCACGACGATCCGCCCGATCTATGTTGAGCACTCGCTCCTGCGCAATGAAAAGGCTGGCGAATTTACCGTCACAGGCCCGGTCTCGCTGCTCGATGCGGTGCTGGCCTCCGGTCGCAAGGGCCTGAAAATCCAGCGCTACAAGGGCCTCGGCGAGATGAATGCCGACCAGCTCTGGGAAACCACGCTGGATGCCAATGCCCGCACCCTGCTGCAGGTCAAGGTCGACCATGCCGACGAGGCCGGGGACATGTTCTCGCGCCTGATGGGCGATGTCGTCGAACCGCGCCGCGAATTCATCCAGGACAACGCCCTCGATGCGCAGGTGGATGTGTAGGTGGATTTGAGTTTGCCTGACGTTTTGGTGATTTTCTCCAAAACGGGAGGGGAAACGGGGAATTTGGATTTGTGGATTCCTCTGGTGGCAACCGTAATTGGTGGTTTAATTTCCTTAGGAACAACCTACGTTTTGAAGTTCGTCGACGACCGTCGAGTAGCCAATCTGCAAGACTTCACGATGTACATCCTAATTAACGAACTGATCCACGATGTTTATTCGTTTGCAAGCAAGTATCACCGGCAATTGGGTAATAAAGACTGGCCTCTCAATCCGAGCCGGGCA
>CBDUKI010000211.1:0-4557 GCA_965367765.1 uncultured Henriciella sp. | reverse complement strand
AGCCTGCACGAGATTTATTGGGAAGAATCAGGCAATCCGGACGGTGTCCCGGTGATTGGCCTGCATGGTGGCCCCGGCGGGGGATCATCGCCCGAAATGCGCCGCTTCTTTGATCCGGCCGTCTATCGCATCATCCTGATGGACCAGCGCGGCTGCGGTCGCTCACGCCCCCATTCGGAGCTGCGCGAGAATGACACCTGGGCCCTGGTCTCAGATATTGAGGCGGTACGCGAACACCTGGGCATCGACAAATGGGTCGTGTTTGGCGGCTCCTGGGGGGCCACCCTGTCACTGGCCTATAGCGTCACCCATACTGACCGCGTGCTCGGCATCATCCTGCGCGGCGTCTTCCTGGTCACCGAAGCAGAGATCCAGTGGTTCTACCAGCAAGGTGCCAGCCGCCTGTTCCCTGATGCCTATGATCGCTATATCGAGCCGATCCCCGAGGATGAGCGTGATGACCTGCTGAACGCGTTTCATCGCCGCCTGACCGGAGATGATTTCGCCGCCCGCATCCGCGCCGCCAAGGCCTGGGCCTGCTGGGAAGGCGAAACGATCACCATCCAGGGCCCGATGTCACGTCCGAAAAAGTTCGAGGAGGACGCGTTCGCAGATGCCTTTGCGCGCATCGAGTGCCACTATTTCGTCAACAAGGGCTTCTTTGAGGAAGATGGCTGGCTGCTCAAGCAGGCCAAGGCAAAATTACAGGATGTACCGGGCATCATCGTGCATGGCCGCTATGATGTTGTCACCCCGCTCTCTTCGGCCTGGGCATTGCAGAAGGCCTGGCCCATGGCCGAGCTTCACATCGTGCCGTTCGCGGGTCATTCCAGTATGGAGCCGGGCATTGTCGACAAGCTGATCCGCGCCACACGCAAGTTCGGCCGCGCGTTCGGCTAGGCTTTTCGCTGCAGGAATTTCAGGCCCGACCAGTCACCGTCAACCGCACAGACCTTCACATCGACCCAGCCGGTCGGCAGCAAATGCGCGCGCAGGTCATCCTCAGTCAGATCGGTGAAATGCGGTGAGGCCTTCTTGTACCACGACACCCAGAGGGCTCCGCCGCTGGCGACCTTGCTCAGTGCGGCCCCAGCCCGCGCCCGCAGGTCGGCACGGTTGCGGCAGAAAAGGTGGACCACATCGGCCTCTGCCGCGCGTTTGCGAAACCTCACGCCTTCAGCCCCGGCGACCAGCGCGGCATAATTGTCCGGGCCATTGACCACAAGGCAGACCATGCCCGGCTTCAGCCCCAGTTTCTGGAACAGGGGCTTGCCGGAATAGCCGTGCGTTGCAGGCATGAGCAACCTAGTTGCTATTGGGTCCGAGCAGGACTGTCAGGAAGCCCGGCAGGTTTACGTCATACAGATCCTGAATCTTGTCGAGGAACCCGAAGACCAGAATGACCGCGATGAAAGGCGGCACGAACCAGCGGATCAGGAACCGCCAGATGTTCATGATATTGCCTTCTCCCAGTTCGCTGGTCAGCATTTCGCGACTGACAATCCAGCCGGCAAACACCGCGACCAACAGGCCGCCCAGCGGAAGAAGAAGACCTTCGGTCATGAAGTCCACGAAATCGAGATAT
This sequence comes from uncultured Henriciella sp., assembly GCA_965367765.1. Classification (GTDB taxonomy): domain Bacteria; phylum Pseudomonadota; class Alphaproteobacteria; order Caulobacterales; family Hyphomonadaceae; genus Henriciella. Next base: position 2,972 of record CBDUKI010000211.1, on the reverse strand, counting down.
TCCAGTGAGAACACATAGGCCGCACCGATCATGAACAGGACGAAACCAATGCCCATCGCGGCCCCCATCCGGGTCACGCCCTGGCGTTCCTCAAACCAGGAGACGCCGACTTCCATCAATGAAATGGATGATGTGAAGGCCGCGAACAGGGCCAGCGCGAAGAACACGGTTGCGAACAGGGAACCGCCAGGGATCGCCCCGAATGCCACCGGCATGGAGACGAAGAACAGGCCCGGGCCGCCTGCCGGGTCCATGCCTGCAGCAAACACGATTGGGAAGATCGCAAACCCGGCGATCAGTGCGACGGTCGTATCGGCCCCCACGACGATGGCCGAGGAACGCGGGATATTCGTATCGGAGGACAGGTAGGCCCCATAGGTCATCATCAAGCCAACCCCGACCCCGATGGAGAAGAAGGCCTGGCCAAGCGCCGACAGGAAGGTCTTGAAGCTGACATCGGCCCATTTCGGCTCGAAGATGAAGCTCGCTGCAGCCGCCGTATCACCATTCTTGATCGCGAAGCCGACCACCACAAGCAGCATCACGAAGAAAGCCGGCATCAGAATGGTCGCAACGCGTTCGAGACCGGCCTTCACACCGTGTCCGACCACCGCGACATTGGCCGCCAGGAACAATGCCAGCAGGCCGAGAATATACCAGGTGTTGTCAATTGTGGCTTCAAAATTTGCCCCAGATGATGCCGCCGTCATGCCCTCGAACTTGCCGGTCGGGGCTTGCAGGACAAAGGCGATCAACCAGACTGAGATGACCATGTAGAAGGTCAGGATGAAGAAGGCGGTAAGCGACCCGATCCAGGTGGCCACACCCCAGCTCTGGCTCTTGCCTTCGGCCCGCGCCAGAGACTGGACACCCTCGATCGCCGACATGCCTGATTTCCGGCCCATGGCATATTCCGCCATGATCAGTGGCAGGCCAACCAGAGCGACACAAGCCAGATAGATCAGGATAAAGGCGCCGCCGCCATTCTCACCGGCTGTGTAGGGAAAGCGCCAGAAATTTCCGAGCCCGACGGACGAACCGACGGCTGCCATAATGAATCCGAAGCGCGAGCCCCACGTATCTGTCTTGCGACCGATTGCTGCCATGTATCAAACCCTCCCAGGGAATTATTTTGCGGCGACACTATCGAGCGCAAAACAAAAATCAACGTGGCTGCTACACAAAGGGCATGAAACACTCACCCCGTCGACAATTGCTCATCCTTGCCGAGATGAACCGAGCAGACAAGGCCGAAACAGGCCGCTGTTGTAATCATCACCGTGCCCCCATAGGACAAGAAGGGCAGCGGCACGCCAACCACTGGCAACAGGCCCAGCACCATCGCGACATTGAACAGGATATAGAAGGCCACGGTCATCACTGCCCCGGCGGCGAGGAAGCGCCCGAACAGGCTGCTTGAGCGCCGGGCGATGACCAGGCCGAGGCCGAGAATCACCATCCACATCAACAGAACTGCTGTGGTCGCCATGAACCCGAATTCCTCAGCCAGAACGGTCAGGATGAAATCGGTATGCTGTTCGGGAATATAGTCGAGCTGCGACTGGGTGCCCTCCATGAAGCCCTTGCCGGTCCAGCCGCCCGACCCGATGGCGATCTTGGCCTGCTCGATCTGGTAGCCATCATCCATGAGGTTGACCTGCGCCCCGGTCAGCTGCGCCAGATAGGTATCCACGCGCTCGCGCTGATAGTCCTCGAGCACGAACATGTAGACCAGCGGCACGCTGGCAATCGAGACCACGGCCACGGCGGCGATGACCCGCCACCACAGGCCCGCCAGGAAGATGAGAATCCCACCAGAGGCGATCAGCGCCAGGGTCGTGCCGAAATCAGGCTGCTTGAAGATCAGCGCCGCCGGGATCAGAATCAGCAGCAGGGCTGGCAGGTGAATGAAGAAGCCACCCGAATGATCGGTCCAGTATTTATGGTAATAGGCCGCCAGCACCATGGTTAGCGTCACCTTCATGAATTCCGACGGCTGCACTGCGACCGGTCCGATCTGTAGCCAGCGCTGCGCCCCGCCGCCCATAACGCCGAAGAATTCCACGCCCAGCAACAGGATAAGGGTCGCCAGATAGGCTGGCCAAGCCAACGCCATCCACCATTTCAGCGGCATCATGGCGAACACCATCAGCACAGCAAACGCTGCACCAAAGCGCTGGGCATGTTTCAGGGGCAGCCCCGCCTCTTCCGGGTTGGTGAAAGTTGCCGAATACAGGACGGCCACGCCGATGACGGCCATACCGCACAACATCAGGATCAGCCCCCAGGGCAGGCCAGAAACCTGTGCGGCAAGATCAGAGCGATTAATGGAAAACCCACGGGAGCGCATGCCAGCCATCTATTTGTCCCCATTGGCCAGGCTGGTATTGCCGGTGACACTCGCCGAGCGGGCATAGGCTGGCGTGCGCCGCGAATCCATGCGGATCGCCGCTGCCAGGATGTCGCGCGCCACCGGGGCGGCGGTACTGGAACCACCCTCGCCATGTTCGACAATCACCGAGATCGCATATTTCGGGTCATCGGCGGGCGCATAGGCAACGAACAGCGCATGATCGCGCAGCTTGCGGTCAATATTCTCACCCTTGAGAATGCCCGAGCGCCGCTCGGCTGCTGAAATCCGCCGCACCTGCGCCGTCCCGGTCTTGCCGGCCAGGCGTGGCCCGCCAAGCCCCAGGTCACCAGAGCGGTAGGCCGTGCCGCCGCCTTCGGAGGTCACACCGAACATGCCTGCCTTCATCCGGCGCATCATGTCCGGATCAAGCGGCTCATCGAGCGGAATATCCATGTCCGGGCGCGGACCATTGCCGATGATACGCGGGCTGATGATCGCGCCCTCGGCGGCAATCCGGGCCGACATCAAGGCCAGCTGCAATGGCGAAGCGGTCAGGTAACCCTGGCCGATGCCATAGTTCAACGTCTCGCCTTCATACCATTTTTCGCCATGCACCCGG
>CBDUKI010000210.1:0-4588 GCA_965367765.1 uncultured Henriciella sp. | reverse complement strand
GATCCCGGCATCGGCCAGTGCGGTCCGGCTGGCTTCCACGCACAGGCTGAGCGGCGAGGGCGCGCCCTCTGCACCCTTCGTTCCATCCCACTGGCTGACCGACTGGCCGACCCCGACGAGAACGGGCATTGATCCTTTTGGCATGGCGCATCTCCTGATCTTTATGAGGTCAGGACTAGGCCAATCTGACGCTGGTTCAAGGCGTACCGTTGGGATAAGCCGTGCGTATTATATGTTGTCGGTGGCGCGCTTCGCCGCCTCAGGCCTTCTTGACGAATTGCGTCTTCAGTTGCATCGCGCCGATGCCGGGGATCTTGCAGTCAATATCGTGATCGCCCTCGATCAGGCGGATATTGGTGACCTTGGTGCCGACCTTGACGACCAGTGACGAGCCCTTGACCTTGAGGTCCTTGATCACTGTTACCGTATCACCGTCCTGCAGCTCATTGCCATTGGCATCACGCCAGACCTTCGCTTCCGGGTCGAGGCTGGCATCAGCTGACCATTCATGTGCGCATTCCGGACAGACCAGCAGGGCACCGTCTTCATAGGTGTATTCGCAATTGCACTTGGGGCAGGCGGGCAGGGTGGACATCTGGCTCAGGCCTCATCTGGTTTGACATAGACGGAGACATGCATGTCGCTGCCTGCGCCAAAGGGTTCGCGATGCCATCCACCCCATCTGTGCTGCAAGGTCAATCCGGCCAACTGCGCCATGAGGTCCAGTTCCGATGGCCAGACATAGCGCATCGGCAGCGGCACCATCTTGATACCGTCCGGCGTGAACCCGATCCGCTGGAAATTGATCTGCTGGGTCACCGGATCGTGCTGGACGGCCTCGATCCACGCCGTGTTGAACGAGACATGGCGTGTGCGCACGGCCTGATTGTTCACGAAGACCTCCCGGTCCGGCATGAACGCCTCAACCAGGAATTGCCCACCGGGCTTGAGGTGATCGCCAACGCATTGGAAACACGACACCTGCTCGGCCTGCGTTGTCAGGTTGTACAAGGTGTTGAAGATCAGGAAGGCAAAGTCAAAGCGCTGGCCGAGGTCGAATGCGGCCATGTCGGCAACATGTGCCGGAATGTCGGCCCCGCCCGGCTTCTCCTTCAGCTTGGCCAGCATGTCCGGAGATGCGTCGAAGCCGGTCATGTTGATGCCGCGCGCGGCCAGCGGCAGGGCCACCCGCCCGGTTCCGATGGCCAGTTCCAGCACATCGCCCGCCCCGGCGAGGTCGGCGATCAGGTCAACTGCGGTATCGGTTGTGCCGGGGTCATGCAGGCGGTCATAGTCCTCGGCATTCAGCTCGCCGAATGTCGAAGGACCGAACCCCTTCATGCCACCAGTGCAGCTTCGGTGCGCTCGGTGACCATGTCCATGGTGACACCGTCTGCCAGCTCGACCACTTTCAGGCCGCCTTCAACCACGTCGAAGACGCCAAGGTCGGTGATGATGCGATCCACCACGCCCTTGCCGGTCAGCGGCAGGGTGCAGGCCTTCAGCAGCTTGGCCTCGCCTTTTTTGTTGTTGTGATCGGTGATGACGATGACGCGGCCGACACCGGCCACGAGGTCCATTGCCCCGCCCATGCCCTTGACCAGCTTGCCAGGGATCATCCAGTTGGCGAGGTCGCCATTCTCGGCCACTTCCATGGCACCCAGGATGGCCATCGCGATCTTGCCGCCACGGATCATGCCAAAGCTGGTGGCGCTGTCGAAATAGGCGGTGTGCGGCAGCTCGGTAATCGTCTGCTTGCCGGCATTGATCAGGTCCGCGTCTTCCTCGCCCTCGAACGGGAAGGGGCCCATGCCCAGCATGCCGTTCTCGCTTTGCAGCGTGACCATCATGCCATCTGGAATGTGGTTGGCGACGAGCGTCGGAATGCCAATGCCGAGATTGACATACATGCCGTCTTCCAGCTCTTGTGCCGCACGTGCGGCCATCTGATTGCGGTCCCAGGGCATTACGCGCTCTCCTTCTTGCGCACGGTGCGCTGTTCGATCCGTTTTTCGAACGTGCCTTGCACGAGGCGGTGGACGTAGATGCCCGGCAGGTGGATGCCATCCGGGTCCAGGTCACCCGGCTCGACGATCTCTTCGACTTCCATGACGCAGACCTTGCCGCAGGTCGCGGCAGGCAGGTTGAAATTGCGTGCCGTCTTGCGGAAGATCGCATTGCCCGTCGTGTCAGCCTTCCAGGCCTTGACGATGGCGAGGTCCGCAAAGATGCCCTCTTCGAGGATATAATCCTCACCATTCCAGGATTTCACTTCCTTGCCCTCGGCGATGACGGTGCCAACGCCGGTCTTGGTGTAGAAGCCGGGAATGCCTGCGCCGCCGGCGCGCATCCGCTCGGCCAGCGTGCCCTGTGGGTTGAATTCCAGTTCCAGCTCACCCGACAGGTATTGCTGCATGAACAGGTCATTCTCGCCAACATAGGACGAGCACATCTTCTTGATCTGCTTGGTTTGCAAGAGCAGGCCAAGACCAAAATCATCCACCCCGGCATTGTTGGAATAGATGGTCAGGTCTTTGGTGCCCGCTGCGCGAATGGCAGCAATAGACAATTCGGGAATGCCACATAGGCCAAATCCGCCGGCAGCGATTGACATGCCGTCGAACAGAACCCCATCGAGCGCTGCAGCGGCGCTATCATAAATCTTGCTCATGCCAGCGGGCTTACGCAACGCGAATGCTCAAGGCAAGTGAACTTTATCGCTCACAGCAGGACAAGAAAAAGGGCGGCCCGTAAAGGCCGCCCTCTTGTTTGGTATCGCCTTTGGCGAAAGGGCTAGAAGCCCATTCCGCCCATGTCCGGCATGCCGCCACCAGGCATCGCCGGAGCGTCAGCCTTTGGGGCTTCGGCAATGCCAGCCTCCGTGGTGATCAGCAGGCCAGCGACTGAGGCGGCGTTCTGCAGAGCAGAGCGAACAACCTTGGCTGGGTCGATGACGCCCATTTCGATCAGGTTGCCATACTCTTCGGTCTGGGCATTGAAGCCGAAGCCCTTGCCCTTGCCATTCTTGATCGTGTTGACGACGACAGAGCCTTCAACACCGGCGTTTTCAGCAATCTGGCGAACCGGGGCTTCAAGGGCCTTGCGAACGATGTCGATACCGGCTTGCTCGTCATCATTGTCACCCGTGACGTCGATATTGCCAGCGGCAGACAGGAGCGCTGTACCGCCGCCTGCCAGAATGCCTTCTTCAACCGCAGCGCGGGTCGCGTTCAGGGCGTCATCGACGCGGTCCTTACGCTCTTTCACTTCGATTTCAGTCGCGCCGCCAACCTTGATCACGGCAACACCGCCAGCCAGCTTGGCCAGGCGCTCTTGCAGTTTTTCGCGGTCATAATCGGAAGAGGTATCTTCGATCTGCTTGCGGATCTGGCCGACGCGGGCCTCGATGTCCTTCTTGGAGCCAGCCCCATCAACGATGGTCGTGTCATCCTTGGTGATGTTCACGCGCTTGGATGTGCCCAGCATGTCGAGAGCGACGTTTTCAAGCTTGATGCCGAGGTCTTCGGAAATGACCTGGCCACCGGTCAGGATCGCGATGTCCTGCAGCATGGCCTTGCGGCGATCACCAAAGCCTGGGGCTTTGACCGCAGCGATTTTCAGGCCGCCGCGCAGCTTGTTGACGACCAGGGTCGCCAGGGCTTCGCCGTCAACGTCTTCAGCGATGATCAGCAGCGGGCGCTGTGACTGAACAACCGCTTCGAGGATTGGCAGCATTGGCTGCAAAGAAGACAGTTTCTTCTCGTGCAGCAGGATGAACGGGTCTTCCAGCTCGGCCGTCATCTTGTCCGGGTTGGTGACGAAGTAAGGTGACAGGTAGCCACGATCGAACTGCATGCCTTCAACAACGTCCAGCTCGGTTTCCAGTGACTTGGCTTCTTCAACCGTGATCACACCTTCATTGCCGACCTTGCTCATCGCGGTGGCGATCATTTCGCCGATCTCTTTGTCGCCATTGGCAGAGATCGAACCGACCATTGCGATTTCGCTGTTGTCTTTGACCTTGCGGGAGTGATGCGCAAGATCCTTGACGACTTCGGCAGACGCCTTGTCGATGCCGCGCTTGAGGTCCATCGGGTTCATCCCGGCGGCAACGCGCTTGAGGCCTTCACGAACGATGGCCTGGGCCAGTACGGTCGCGGTCGTGGTGCCGTCACCGGCCACATCATTGGCCTTTGACGCCACTTCGCGCAGCATTTGTGCGCCCATGTTCTCGAACTTGTCCTCGAGCTCGATTTCCTTCGCGACGGTCACGCCGTCTTTGGTGGTGCGTGGAGCACCGAAGGATTTCTCGATGACGACATTACGGCCTTTCGGGCCGAGGGTCACTTTAACGGCATTGGCGAGTGTATCGACACCGGCCAGCATCTTGTCGCGCGCTTCTGCGCCGAATTTTACGTGTTTGGCAGCCATGATTGGACACCTTTCTGTTTAGGAATTGAACTTGGAAATGACTTGGAGGTGCGCAGGCCTAGCCTTCGATCACGCCCATGATGTCGCTTTCTTTCATGATCAGCAGGTCTTCACCGTCGATTTTCACCTCGGTGCCACCCCATTTGCCAAACAGGAT
>CBDUKI010000209.1:0-4622 GCA_965367765.1 uncultured Henriciella sp. | reverse complement strand
CTTGGCGATTTCCGCGCCGAGCCATTCATTCAGGCGCGTTGTGGCCGCTTCCTGCTGGTGCAGTTCAGCCGCTTCCCCGCCAAGCAGCCTGGCAGATGGGGCAAGCCAGTGCGGCCCGGCAACCAGGGTGGCGACAGCGGCCTCATTCCACAGGATCTGGCCATCCGGGCTGAGCGAGAGCTTGTCTTCGCCAACCCCGGAAATCGCTTTCAGTCGTTCGGCAATGATCGGGGCGAGCGCCGTCATCGCCGCGCTGCGCAGGGTCTTGCCTTCCAGGGTGGCGGCGTTGGTGTCCGGCTCGAACCGCAGGCCGACCAGTTTGCCGACGCTATGGCCTTCCAGGCTGACTTCGCCCGTTTCAGAAACCTCTGTCGTCAAAACATCTTCCCTTTTTAGCCCGGCAATCAGGGCAGTTGTGCGGCGGTCGACAAACCGGGCGGTCAGCGCCTCATGCAAGGCATCTGAAAGTCGGTCTTCTATCTGACGGGTTCTTTCGCGCCAATGGCCGGGATTTTCAAGCCAGTCTGGTCGAAAAGCTGCATAAGTCCAGGTGCGGATCATGGCCAGGCGCTGCTGTAGCAGGGAGATGTCACCGGTTGTGACATCCAGTGCCGTCAGGCGCTGGTCAAGCGCGTGCGAGCCGAGCCGGGCGTCCGGGTCGGCCAGCGTCTCGGCGAGGCCAAGCACCAGGCGGCCATGGCCTTCGTGCCCGGCCTTGCGAAAGTCTGGCAGGCGGGCAAGGTCCCACAGGCGGCGCACCTGCCGCTGGCCACGCACTTCCGGGCCTATGGCCTCATCCTCGGCCATCCGGCGCAGCACCCATTCATCCAGCCCGTGCGGGTTCTGGCGCAGGACCGGGTGCGGCGACGGACGTGCCAGCGATGCGATCAGCGTCTTGATCGAGCGGTAATCGAGATCGCTATTGCGCCAGCGAATATCGCTGACCGGGTCATAGCGATGGTCCTCGACAGCCCGGATCAGGTCATCCTCGAAGGGTGGGCAATCGAGCGTCTCGCCAAACTCACCATTGTCGCGGAAGCGTCCGGCGCGCCCGGCAATCTGGCCGATCTCGGCATTTGACAGCCAGCGATGGCGCCGCCCGTCAAATTTCGCGCGTCCGGCAAAGGCCACCCGGTCAACATCGAGATTGAGGCCCATGCCAATTGCATCAGTGGCGACAAGATAGTCGACCTCGCCAGACTGGTAGAGCGCGACCTGGGCATTGCGGGTGCGCGGCGACAGCCCACCCATGACGATGGCTGCGCCGCCTTTCTGACGCCGCAACACTTCGCCAATCGCGTAGACCTTGTCGGCGCTGAAGGCGACAATGGCGGTTCGCTTGGGCAGTTTGGTGATCTTTTTCGGCCCGGCATAATTCAGCTCGGAAAAGCGTTCGCGCGTGTCGGTTTCAAGCTTGAAATCAAGCTCACGCAAGACTTCGCGCATCGTGTCCGAGCCGAGCAACAGGGTTTCCTGTGTGCCGCGCGCATTGAGAATGCGGTCGGTGAAAACGTGGCCGCGATCATCATCCTCGGCAAGCTGGATCTCATCGATGGCGAGGAACGCAACGCGCTGGTCGCTCGGCATGGATTCGACCGTGCAAACCCAGTAGCGCGCCTGTTCAGGGATGATCCGCTCCTCACCCGTGATCAGGGCCACTGCGCGCGGCCCCTTGGCCTTGACCACGCGGTCATAGACCTCGCGAGCGAGCAGGCGCAGCGGCAGGCCGATCATGCCGGACTCGTGGGCCAGCATGCGCTCGAGCGCATAATGCGTCTTGCCTGTATTGGTCGGCCCGAGGATGGCTTTGAGGATCATGCGTCTGACTTAGGGATGAAGCGCGTGTGCGGCTAGTTCCCGGCTGCGGGGCAGACGGGCAGGCGATCAATATGGGTGTCGACGAGCTTGCCGTCATCGGTTTCGGTCTTGAATTGGCGCACCCAGGCCTGTGTCCGGTCCAGTGGGGCATGGCCGGTGACGGCGTAGAGGCGCAGCTCGCGGCGTAGCGGGCAGCCATTGGCGCGGTGGCCGAGATCGACCCCGACCAGGCCGACCGGCTGCCAGGTGGCAAAGTCTGCCTTGATGCGTGGCCGGCGGTTCGAGCGATAGGACGCGACCAGGACATTTGCGGCAATATCATCGCTCAGCGGGCGCTGTTCGGCGAAGTTTTCCGGGCCGGGATTATAGCGCCAGAGGATGAGCGGGGCAGGCAGGCGATCACGGGTATAATAATCCAGCCCGTGCCAGATCTCGCGTTCGTCGACGAGGATGGCACTCGGCTGCAGGCGTTCAGCCTCGAGCACCAACTGGTCGGCGAGATCCTGCCAGCCGCGGGTGCGCTTGAAGCTGTTATCCATGCCGGTCGCACTGACCCATGAGGCGGGGCCGAGCAGGAGGACGGCCAGGAAGACAGTCAGCACCAGGTGCAGGCAAATCCCGGCCCAGAACAGGCCAACCGCACGCCATTTGGCGACATGACCGATGGCTATAAGGGCGGCGGCGACCCCCAACGCGATCGCCAGGCGGATCGGCAGGGTCAGGGCCGGGGCGATGAGCAGGGCGAGGCCGGTCAGCCCGGCCACGACGAGCCATAGGGGGCGGCTTGGCCCGCTACGCTGGAATACGCTGGCGATCAGGATGCAGGCAGCCGGATAGGCGGTTGCGGCCCAGTTGGCATGGGCGCGGGACAGCACGGCCTGGACGGCGATGATGGTCAGGACCGGAAGGATGAAACAGGCCAGCCAGTCCTCGCGCGTGGCTGTCTCGGCCGAGCGGCCACGCCGCATGAAAATGACGCCGATCAGCAGAGCCAGGAAACTGACCGGGCCAAACACGCCCATCTGGTCACCAAGGAATTTCGGCAAATGGTCGAGATTGAACAGGTCGCCGCCGAGATTGGCATTGTCGAGCGTGTGGCCGACGGTCTGGAAATCATTGGCGGCGTTCCAGGCCAGGTGTGGGGCGATGACGCCGAGCGCAACGGCGAGAATGGCCGCGCCCCGGACGCTCAGCATGGCGCGCCGGGTTGGGGCGTCGGCGAGGCAGGCCAATGCCATGCCGATGGCGAAATAGATCATCGCATATTTCGACAGAAAGCCAGCCCCGATGGCGAGCCCCAGGCCGATTGTTCCGGGCCAGCCGATCTGGCCCTCGCGCAGCTGCCAGAACAGGTAGAGGGCAATGCACCAGAACGGGAACAGGACGCCATCGGTGGAAATCACCGTGGACGAGAGAATGATGCCCGGCATCAGCAGATAGGCGGCGACACTGATCAGCGCGGCCTGGCTGTCGAACATCTGTTTGGCGAGGCGCCAGACAAAGAGAGCGGCAAGTGTATGCAGGAGTGGCGCGGCGAGACGAATCGCGGCTTCCGAATCGCCAAAAATCGCGGTGGTCAGGTGAATCACCCAGGCAATCATCGGTGGCTTGGAATAATAACCCCAATCGAGGGTCGTTCCCCAGCGCCAATACTGGGCCTCGTCAGCATACAATTCCAGCGGGGAGACAAGGACGACCATCAGGCGCAAGACCAAAAGGCCTGTAATCATTACGAAAACGATACGAGTTGGCAGGTCTGCCTGGCGCAGGAAATTCATGGCAGGGCGATCTTTCAGGCGGAGCGATTCAGGGCGTTCTAGCCTTGTCGCAAGTGTGGCCCATTTGCAATGGCAACAATTAGAATCAGGTCTGTCGCAGAACCATGACAAGACTGTCACAAAAGCTTCACACTAGTTGAATACAGCCGCCCTCAGTAACGCGGGAACTTCCATACGCCGCTTTACGTATCTGGCAAATCGAGGGGAATACTCATGTCGAACTGGAAATTATTTTCAGGCGTTGCCGTAGCTTCCATTATGACCGCTGCAATTGTTGCACCGGCTGAAGCTCAGGTGACGACATCTAGCATTCGCGGCGAAGTCGTGAATGAAGCAGGTGCACCGGTCTCCGGCGCAACCGCCATCATCACGCACACACCATCTGGCACGGTCTCAACCGCGACGACGAACGCAAGCGGCGTTTTCTCGGCCCGCGGCCTGCGCGTTGGTGGTCCTTACACAGTTTCCGTCAGCGGTGGCGACTTCGCTCCAGTTGAAGTCAACGACATCTATATCAGCCTCGATTCAACCTTCCCGATGACGCTGACCGTCTCTGGCGAGCGCACCATGGACACGGTTGTCGTAACCGCAACGGCTGGCCAGGCCGGTTTCTCAAGCGAAGGCCTGAGCACCTCCCTCGGCATCGAAGCCCTGAACGAAGTGGCCTCTATCGACCGCGACATCACTGATGCGGCTGTGCTGGACCCGTTTGCCAGCGTCAACGTGCAGTCTGGTGGCGCGAAAGAGCTGACCATTGCCGGTGCCAACAACCGCTACAACTCGCTGACCATCGATGGTGTTGCCCTGAACGACCGGTTCGGCCTGAACGCCAACGGTTACCCAACCCAGCGCTCGCCAATCTCTTATGACGCGATTGAATCGCTGTCTGTCCAGGCGGCGCCTTTCGACGTTGAATTCAACGGCTTCACCGGCGGTACGATCAACGCCGTCACCAAGTCAGGCAGCAACGAATTCCACGGGTCTGCCTTCTACTTCAAGACAGACGACTCCATGGCTGGCGACCAG
>CBDUKI010000208.1:0-4642 GCA_965367765.1 uncultured Henriciella sp. | reverse complement strand
CGGACCTGGATATTATTGGCCATCAGCGACTTGCGGCGCTTGGCGTCCTGCTCGCGCAGTTTCTTCAGCATCTGCTGGGTCTGCTTGCGGCGCGTATTATTGGCTTCGTCTACGGCAGAACGGCGACGATTGGACGGAGCTTCACCCGCGGCCAATTGCTTGGCCCGACGCGCGGCCCGGCCATCGCCTTTCGAGCCACCGGTCATAGCAATGCCTATGCCCGCCATGACCAGAAAGGCCAGGCCGCCGATCACATAGATCATCATGTCGCCGCTGAGGTTCATATCCTAGTCCAGTGCATCCAGGGCAGCGGCAAGGTCGCGTTCAAGGTTGTAGTATTGCGCGCGCTCCCAGAAGCGCGGACGGCCAACGCCCGTGCCCTTGTGCTTGCCGAGAATCTTGCCGTTCTCGTCTTCGCCGTCGATTTCGTATTTCAACAGGTCCTGCAAGACGATCGTGTCGCCTTCCAGGCCCATGACCTCGGTGATCTGCATGATCCGGCGTGAGCCGTCGCGCAGGCGCGATGCCTGAACGACCACATCAATCGACCCCACAATCATCTCGCGGATAGTCTTGGCGGGCAGCGTGAACCCGCCCATGGTGATCATGGATTCGACCCGGCTGAGGGCTTCACGCGGCGTGTTGGCGTGCAGCGTTCCCATTGAGCCATCGTGGCCTGTGTTCATTGCCTGCAACAGGTCGAATGCCTCAGGGCCACGCACCTCACCCACGATGATGCGTTCAGGGCGCATACGCAGACAGTTCTTGACCAGGTCACGCATCGAGATCTCGCCAGACCCTTCAATATTGGGCGGGCGGGTTTCCAGGCGCACCACGTGCGGCTGCTGCAATTGCAATTCGGCAGAGTCTTCACAGGTGATGACGCGCTCACCCGGCTCGATAAAGGCGGTCAGACAGTTCAAAAGTGTCGTCTTGCCCGAACCGGTTCCCCCGGAGATCAGGACGTTGCAGCGCGAGTGGCCGATAATGCGTAGAATTTCCGCGCCAGCTTCGGAGATCGACTGGAAATTGACCAGGTCGGTCAGTTTCAGCTTGTCCTTCTTGAACTTACGAATGGTCAGGGTCGGCCCGTCAATCGCCAGCGGCGGGGCGATGACGTTCACCCGCGACCCATCGAGCAGGCGGGCGTCACAAATAGGGCTGGAATCGTCCACGCGCCGGCCAACCTGGCTCACGATGCGCTGGCAGATATTCATCAGCTGGGTATTGTCGCGGAAGCGGATATTGGTCCGCTCGATCTTGCCGTTGACCTCGATATAGCAAGTGTCGGCACCGTTCACCATGATATCAGCAATGTCATCTCGCGAGAGCAGCGGCTCCAGCGGGCCATAGCCAAGCACATCGTTACAGATATCGTCGAGCAGGTGCTCCTGCTCAGAAATCGACATCACGACATTCTTGATGGCGATGATCTCGACCACGATGTCGCGAATTTCCTCGCGGGCGCTGTCAGGATCGAGCTGGGCCAGCTGGCCTAGGTCGATTGTATCGATCAACGCGTTGAAGATCGTCGTCTTGGTGGCGTAATATTCTTCTGACCGGTCTGTGACGCGCGTCACCTTTTCCTCAGGCGGGGCCACAGGCGGTTTGAGCTTCGGGGCGGGCTTGGGCGGTTTGACCGGCTTGACGGCCGCTGCTGGCTTGGCCGCCGCCGGGCTCGCAGGCGGACGCGGTGCCGCCGCCGCTGGCGCGGCGCCTACCCCTGCTGGCGAACGCTTTCCAAATGCCATGTCTTACCCTCGCCTCGTCCCTATTTTCCCAGCAGTTTGCTCAGCAGTGACCGCGACTCCTGCAGCACTTCGCGCCCGGTGAGCAGCGAGGCCAGGTGATCGATTGCCAGGGATGGTTTGGCCTGCGGATCCGTTTCCGAGATCATCTGGCCATTATTCGATGCGGTGCCGAACAGATGCGGGTCGAATGGCAGCACGACATCCGGTTCGATACCGATGGCCGCCGCAAAATCCTTGACCGGAATTTCCGGACGTTTCGGCACGCCCATCATGTTGATGATCAGGCGCACAGGCGCATCATTCGGGCGCTCAGCGGTGATCTTGTCGATCATGTTCTTGCCATTGCGCAGCGAGGCGAGATCCGGCTGGCAGACCAGCACAACCTCGTCAGACGCAACCAGGGAGCGATACAGCCACTCGTTCCAGACGTGTGGCAGGTCTATCACCACATAGGGCATCAGGCGGCGCACACCATCGACAACTGTCGTATAAGCTTCCGGTGGAATATCCAGCACCTGCGCAACAGAGGCCGGCGCTGTGAACAGCGACAGGCGGTCCGTCGCCTTGGACAGCAAGCGCGTGATCACGGCGTCGTCAGCACGCTCCGGCGCCAGCAGGGCATCGGCCACGGTCTGTGGGTTCTCGTGATTGAAATCCAGCGCCGTCGTCCCGAAAGACAGGTCCAGATCGATCAGCGCCGTGTTGACGCGGGCATTCTCCGCCAGCGCCCAGGACAGGTTGTGAGCAATCGTCGAGGCCCCAACGCCCCCCTTGGCTCCGATGACAGAGACCGAGCGCCCGACAAATGGGGCGTCAGGATCTGAAAACAGGCTGCTGATCGAGCGGATGAGCTGTACCGGTGCCACGGGCGGCACGAGATATTCACTCACCCCGCGCGCCATCAGCTGGCGGTAGAGCGCAATATCATTGGTCGCCCCAATCACCATGACCTGCACGCCTTCATCGCAATGCATGGCCAGGTCATCAATCTGCGCGACCAGTTGAGCGGTCGGTGAGGATGATTCCAGGATCAACAGGTTCGGGGTCGGGTTGGCTTGCAGGTATTCGATCGCCGCAGGCAGGCCGCCTTCATGGATTTCCACAGTCGCCTGGGCCATGCGGCGGTCAGAAGCAACCAGTTCGATCAGTTCCATGGAGCTGGTCGTCTCGCAGAAGGCTGCGGCGGCAATCGCTGGAATGGCACGCTCGCCCCCTTCAAGGGAGGGTACGAATGCGGTTGGCGTTTCGACCGCGTCCTCAACCTCTTTCATCGGGGCATCGAGATTTACCTCGGTCGTTTCGACCGGAGACACGTCGTCAAACACCTCTGCCAGGGCGGTATCAAGATCATCGTCAAATTCGAGATCGAAATCGTCTTCGAACAGAGCATTATCAGTTGTCATTTCACTCAACTCCCACTCGGATCGCTCGCATCAGTTGACCGCCGACGAAATCGCGCCGGATTCAGAATCGGCCCGTTCAGCCGCCGTGGCCGCACCCGCGCGCCACAGTTCATAATGTTTCTCGCGACGACCAATATCGCCCTCGTCCAGCGCACGCTGGCCGTACAGGTCGGCTGGATCGGCAATCATCGCGGCCAGGTTAGACCGGACAGAACAGCCCAGGGTCGGCAGGTCGCTATTGGAAACCGCATTGGAAAAATCCACCTCGCCCAGTGAAGGGCAATCCGGTGCCACCGCGTCATAAGCCTTGAAAGCCACGATCAGCGGAGCATTGGCGCGCTCTGAGGCATTATAGGCGCTGCCTGCAATCTGGCTGTATTCGATCCCCGCTTCCCAGGCCAACTGTCGGGCTTCGACAACCGCCTCGATGGCCAGTTGAGGATTGGCCGCACTTTCCGGCACAGACATGATCAGCGGGCCATGGCCGCGCTGATGATAGTCAGCAAGGAAGCTTTTCAGCTTGCGGATCTCAGTCAGGCGCAACTGGCTGTCTGCCGGGTTGAGATTGACCTCGAGATATTCCGTCGTGGCGGTTGCCGTGACCGCATTGCGGTCCAGGGTCGTGCCCTCGAAATAGGATAGTGGCACATGTGTCGGCTTGCCGGAGGCGCAGGCACCCAGGGCCAGCAGGCTGGCACCGAACAAGACAATGCTGGAGGATACAGAGCGTGTCTTCATGGTCTTCCTCATTCCTCGATAAACCCGACCGGGGCCTTGTAGTTTTCAGATGAAATGCCCTTGCCTGGCGCGGCATAGAGCGCATTCAGCTTGCCAAACAGGATGGTCTGCGGGTCGGAGGCGTTGACGTAGCCATCCGCTGGTGTGCGCAGCTTTTCCTTGGTGGTTGGGTCGACCAGATACGGCGTGACAATCACCACCATTTCGGTCTCTTCATTGATGAAGTCGCGAGACTGGAACAGCGCGCCAATGATCGGCAGCTTCTTGATGCCAGGCAACTGGTCAATGGTCTGGCGCGAGCGCGACTGGATCAGGCCAGCCAGCATGGTCGAGCCGCCTGAGGGCAGTTCCACTGTGCTTTCGGCGCGGCGTACGACCAGGGCCGGAATGGTCAGGGTCTGCGCCGTGATGACATTGCCGTCATTGTCGACACCCGCCACGGATTCACCCTGGAACGCGCCCTGGTTGGACAGTTCGGAAATCTCGGTCGAAATCTTCAGAGAGATCCGCCCTTCCGACAGCACCATCGGTGTGAAGGCAAGGCCGACACCATAGGGTTTGAACTCGATTGTGATGCGGCCATTATTGTCCTGGCCAACCGGGACAGGAAACTCGCCGCCGGCAAGGAATTTCGCGGCCTCGCCCGACACAGCCATGATATTCGGCTCGGCCAATGTCCGCACGATACCAACGCGCTCCAGCGCATCAAACGCGGCCCCGACAGACGATTGCGGGATGCCGTTATCATAA
>CBDUKI010000207.1:0-4652 GCA_965367765.1 uncultured Henriciella sp. | reverse complement strand
CGCCTCTCGCAATCTTCCATCTTGCGCTCGTCAGAGACGATCAGCATCGAGACCCGTGACAGGTTCCGCCCTGATCAAGTGTTGGCAACCCAATTGCTATCGCGGTTCATCGACTATGAGATTGACTATGCCACGGGTGAACTGTTCTTTCGTCATCCGATTGCGGCGGCTGATACAGGCCTCAATCCGAAAATCATCGTCATTGACTATGAAATCACCGATGGCGGGGATCGCAGCGTAACCGCGGGGGCGCGCGCGGCACTGCGGACGCCGTCAGGAAATCTCGAGACCGGCATGACCATGGTGTTTGAAGATGGTCGCAGCCCTGAATTTGGCCAGTCTGAACTGATCGGTGTCGACACCACGATCCGTATTGGCAGTCAGGTGGAGATTCGCGCAGAGGCAGCAGCATCTCGAACACAAACCCAGAGCGAAAGGTCCAGTGGTCAGGCCTGGCTGGTGGAAGCGACACGGCGCAGTGAGAAGTTCAGCGTTTCCGGCTATTACCGTGAAGAGACTGAAGGTTTCGGGCTAGGCCAGCAGACCTCAGCCAGCAGTGCTATCCGACGCATCGGGGCGCAGATCAGTGCCGAACTTGGCGTGACGGACCTGCCTGGTGGCAATGACCGTTCGGTTCGCCGACTTGAGGCGCAGGCCTATCGAGAAGAGAGTCTCAAAGCTGGATCGCGCAGAGACGTCGCCGACCTGGCCGTTCGCCAGGACAGCCAGGCCTTCGGGGCAAGTATCGGTCTGCGTGCTGTCGCCGAAGATTTCGCCCAGGCCGCCGCGCCGCGCCAGTCTGTCCTGCTGACCAGCAGCGTGCGCAAGAGTTTTGTCGAGCATGGCTTGACCTTCACCGCCTCGCATGAAGAACCGCTCTATGGTGGTGGGGCCAGTGATGACGAGGTGACGGTGTTCCCCGCCCGCACCGTGCTCGGTCTCGACAAGACGCTCGGCAATCGCGCGACGCTGAACATCCGCCATGAGGTTACCAATGGGGGCGATGCATCCGGTAACAATACCCAGGCCGGTATTACCTGGACACCGCTATCGGGCACCAGTGTCCATGCCGGGGCTGACATGATCACGCGCGACGCTGCGCGCCGCATTGGCGCAACGGTCGGGGTGGATCAGACCTGGCAGATTGATGAGCAGTGGAGCCTGAGTGCCGGGCTTGCCCGCCGGGCCAATATTGATAACGGCGACGACCCGCTTGATGCCGTCGATGATGGTCTGTCGGGCCTGTTCGATGATGGCGTTCGCAATCCATTGGTAGACAGCGAGAGCTATACTTCGGCGCACTGGGGCGCGTCCTATCGCGGTGACAAGACCGCTGGTTCCGGGCGGGTCGAGTGGCGCGACAGCCAGCTCGGCAAGCGTACCGTAATCACCCTGGGCGGCGCGCGCGAAGTTTCCGAGACGCTGTCATTCTCGGCCGTGTCGCGGTTCCAGAAGGAACATCAATATACGGCAGAACGCCGGGAATCGCTCGATCTGCGGGTAGGGCTGGCCTGGCGTCCCCGCGGCGAGGGCCTGGTTGTGCTCAACCGGTTTGATATCGGTCATGACCGGGTCGATGGCGTGTCGCACAAGACCAAGGTGGTCAACAATCTTGCGATCAACGCCATGCTTGGCGCCCGGACCCAAGGATCGCTTTATCACGGCCTCAAATATGTCGAGGCTGAGTACGTTGGCGCGCATGCCAGCGGCTTCGCCCATCTGTTGGGCGGCGAATTGCGCCATGACCTGACCCCCAAGCTGGATGTCGGGTTGCAGGCCTTCTGGACCTCTGTAGAGGCCAGCCAAACCCAAAGCTGGGCAATTGGCCCAAGCCTGGGGTTCACGCCGAAGCCCAATGTCTGGATCAGCTTTGGCTGGAATATCGAAGGCTTCGAGGACGCTGATTTTGAGGCTGGCGAGTACACCCGCTCCGGACCCTATATCAAGCTGCGCGCCAAGTTTGACCAGGACACGTTCAAGGGACTGGTCGCCGGGCTTGGTCTCGGCGCTCGCGACTGACGCTTGACTCGCGCGCCGCGCTAGCCCACCTGCGGGCCATGACGCAAGTAAAGATATGTGGCTTGAGCGATACTTCCACGGTCCGTGTGGCGGCGGAAGCCGGGGCCGATTGGATTGGCATCGTGCTGTTCGAGAAAAGCCCGCGCAACGTCCTTGGGCATGGCGCAGATGCGCTTGATGAGGCGGCTGAACTGTCAGCCTTCGCGCAAGATCTCGGCATTGCCAGCGTCGCTTTGCTGGTTGACCCGGATCCTGACCTGTTTGAGCGCGTGCTACACGATGTTAGCCCCAATGCGATCCAGTTACATGGCCGCGAAACCCCGAAGGACGTGATGCGCTGGTGGCGCGATTGCGATGGCATGTGCGAGCTATGGAAGGCTGTTGGGGTCTCTGGCGCGCATGATCTCGAAACCCTTGACCAGTGGCGCGTTGACCGCCTGCTCATCGATGCCAAGCCACCCGAGGGGGCAGACCGGCCCGGCGGAAATGGCACCGTTATGGATTGGTCCATCCTCGATGGGTTTGCGCCTGATGTACCCTGGTTACTGGCCGGCGGGCTAACCTCGGAAAATGTCGGCGCAGCGATAAGTGCGACAGGAGCGCCGGGCGTCGATGTCTCCTCTGGCGTGGAGCGCGCACGGGGGGTAAAGGACGAAGACCTGATCCGCGCCTTCATCGACGCGGCAAAATTCGCATAAGGACAAGACACGGAATGACTGTGCGCAACACCTGGGATCAATGGCCGGATGAGAATGGCCGATTTGGCGACTATGGCGGGCGGTTCGTTGCCGAAACGCTGATGCCGCTCATCCTCGACCTCGACAAGGAATATCGGGCTGCAATGAAGGACCCGGCCTTTGCCGCACAGATGGATGATCTCTGGGCGCACTATGTTGGTCGGCCCAGCCCGCTTTATTTTGCAGAACGCCTGACCGACCACTTCGGTGGCGCGAAAATCTATCTCAAGCGAGATGAGCTCAATCATACTGGCGCGCACAAGATCAATAATTGCCTTGGCCAGGTTTTGCTGGCCATGCGCATGGGCAAGACCCGCATCATTGCCGAGACCGGGGCTGGCCAGCACGGCGTTGCCACGGCCACTGTGTGCGCGCGCTTCGGCCTGAAATGCGTTGTCTTCATGGGCGAAACCGATGTCGAACGCCAGAAGCCAAACGTTTTCCGCATGAAGTTGCTGGGTGCGGAAATCATACCTGTATCTTCCGGCACCGGCACGCTCAAGGATGCGATGAACGAGGCCTTGCGAGACTGGGTAACGAACGTAGACTCAACTTTCTACTGCATTGGCACGGCAGCTGGTCCGCATCCCTATCCTGAGCTGGTCCGTGAATTCCAGAGCGTCATTGGCAAGGAGGCGCGGGCCCAGATTCTCGAGCGTGAGGGCCGTCTTCCAGGTGCCGTCATGGCCTGTATCGGCGGTGGTTCAAATGCCATCGGTCTGTTCCATCCCTTCATCGAGGATGAAAGCGTGCGTCTGATCGGGGTCGAGGCGTCAGGTCACGGGGTTGAAACGGGCAAGCATGCTGCGGCCTTGAATGGCGGTGCGCCAGGCATCCTGCATGGCAACAAGACCTATCTCCTGCAAACCGAGGATGGCCAGATCATTGATGCCCATTCCATTTCTGCCGGGCTTGATTATCCCGGTATCGGTCCTGAACATGCCTTCCTGCACGATACCGGGCGGGCTGAGTACTTGACCTGTACTGATGATGAGGCATTGGCGGCGTTCCAGCTGTGTACGCGTCTCGAAGGCATCATCCCGGCGCTAGAACCCAGCCATGCCCTCGCTCGCGTCGGCGAAGTTGCCAAGGAGCTGGGCAAGGAAGGCCTGATGATCCTCAACATGTGCGGGCGCGGCGACAAGGATGTCTTCTCGGTTGCGGACGCGCTGGGAGTTGAGATTTGAGACTGTCTCTGTCCATCCTCTTGGTGATGGTTCTTACCGCCTGTGTGCCGACAACACGGTACAAATATGTGCCACTGACCCAACAGAATTTCGAGGCCGCGCAGAATGGTGATGCCATTCCGCTTGTGAGACAATCAACCTCGATCTGTTTTTCAGATGGACGGATAGAGCTACTGCGAGATGCCAGGTGGACAGACTCCGGCATCTGCAGCGAAGATGGGCTCGAGTGTTACGACCATAGCAAGTTGGTTGGTGTGGGCATCCCTTATGAAAGCCGCTCTTTGTCTGCAGTCCCAATGGCAGCGGTGAAAGTCGGAAAATGCGATCCGGAGGCCCTGAGCGAATGACCAACCTTCTTCTTATTCGCATTACCTGCCCGTCGCAGCGTGTGGCCAACAAGATCGCCGAAGCGGCTGTCGAGCAGCGTCTGGCGGCCTGCGGCAATGTTGATGGCCCGGTCATTGCGACGTATCGCTGGAAAGGCGGGATTGAGCAGGCTTGGGAATTCGTCCTCTGGCTCAAGGCCCCAGAGGCGAATTTTGCGAAAATCGAAACCCTGGTGAAAGACTTGCACCCCTATGACGTTCCGGCGATCACAGGCATGAGCTGTAGCCACGCCAGTGCTGACTTTGCCGCCTGGATAGATGAGAATACGGATACCTGAGATGACCACAGCACGCATCACGGCGAAGTTCGAACAGTTGAAAGC
>CBDUKI010000206.1:0-4736 GCA_965367765.1 uncultured Henriciella sp. | reverse complement strand
TGTTAAGCCTGCCGCCAGCGTTCGTTCTGAGCCAGAATCAAACTCTCAGGTTGAGATTTGACATCTGACATGCGTCTTGAATGCTCCAGGAAAATGGAGCGACGCACTGCTATAAAGCAATTTACGTTTTGACGGGAAACCCTGTCACATTCACCCAGGCAAGCGGCCCGGGCTCACCACTCCGAAGAGTAGTGTGTGAAGGTATTTCCTTGAAACGTAACGTCATAGTCGTTTTGGACTTCTTGCGAAATCCGCTAGCCGCCTATGCCGCCTACGTTTCTCTTCCTAATTCCTGCGATGTCAAACAGCCGGGGCGAGGCCCCTTTTTGGCGTCCAGAATGTTGCCATCCCTTCGACCGAGAGGCGGCTTATACAGCCGCCGATTTTTCCGTCAACACCCTTTTTTCGACTTTCTGCAGAAGTGTCAGCCGAGGCCGATTTTCCTACAGTTTTGAGCCGAAAAAAACCTCTTGCCTGGCCGTTTAACCGGCCCCGCAACAAGTGAGAGGCATTTCCGTGAAGCGCGGCTCTTAAAGAACCTAACCCCTGCTCGTCAACACCCTTTTTCATCCCGACTGCAGAAATAGTTGCGAAACCAACTTTTTCCGTTTTCGGGCCAAAGAAACTCATCAGGCCGATTTAACTCGGCCCCAGAATTCCAAGGCGTTACCGAAGCAAGCCCCCATATAGAATCTGTTCGGGGGTTTTGGCAAGGTCTTATTTCATCTGAGAGGCGATTTTTTCAGCGCCCTTCCTGTCACCCCAGTCGGGCCGGGCCAACCGGACTAGCCGCTGCGGATATAGGCCGTCATCGCCTCAGCTTCGGCCAGCACACTGTCAATCTTGTGCTTGACCAGGTCACCGATGGAAATGATCCCGCGCAGCTCGCCATTCTCGACCACGGGCAGGTGCCTGATGCGCCGGTCCGTCATTCGCCCGAGGCATGTGTCGAGCGTTTCTTCGGGGCTGGCCGTGATCACCCCACGTGTCATGGCGTCAGCCACCGTCATCTCCACGGTCGCTGCGCCATTGCGGGCAAAACGGCGAACAATGTCGCGTTCAGACAGAACACCGATCAGCGCGCCCTTGTCGTCAACGGCAACCACCGCGCCGATTCGTTTCTGGTCGAGCAGGTTGGCAGCCGCAGCGAGCGTCTCATTCGCGGTGATCGTCATCACCTGGCCACCCTTTTCCTTCAGGATCGTTTCAATCAGCATCGCCTACTCCCTCTTCCATCTGTGTTTTCGCAAGACTAACACACAATCGCGCGCTTGACGAAGCAGGAACACGCCCTTCCGGGGCGCTCCGCCCGGCCGCTTGTTCAGCGCGCCGGGCGGTCAATGCCTCAGGCTATTCCAGAATGAAGGTGATTTTCATCACCACCCGGTATTCCTTGATCACGCCATCATCGAGAATCACTGACTGATCCTTGATCCAGGCGCCCTCGACATTCTTCAACGTCTTGTTGGCGCGCTTGATTCCTTTTTCGATTGCGTGCTGAAAGCTCTCTTTCGAGCCGGAAATGATTTCGGTCACACGTGCAACTGACATGGTTTGTCCCTTTGTGCTGAGCCCCTGCCCTTACGGAAGGCAGCACATCACCTCAGCCTTGGCAAGGCCAGCCCCTCTCAGGGCCGGAACACAGGGAATCAGGCAGCCAGGCGTTCTGGCTGGGTCGTCCCGCCAACGGGCTGCGCTTCGACCGGGATCCAGCACACCACTTCAGTGCCCCCGCCCGGCGCCGACTTGATGCCGACATTGCCGCCATGCAGCTGGACGAAATGCTTGACCAGGGACAGGCCAAGCCCAGCGCCGCGCCGGTCGCTGGAGGTAAACGAATCGAATCGCGTCGCCTGCTCTTCAGCCGGAATGCCGCGCCCATTGTCCTTGACCGTCAACTTGGCTGTGTCGCCCATGCGTTCGGCAGAGATCACCACCTTGCCGCCCGGGTCGGTAAAACGCAGCGCATTCGAGACGAGATTGAACAGGACTTGCCGGATGCGTTTCTCATCGGCGTGAATCATGCCGACATCCGGGGAAATTTCCGACACGACCTCAACCTCGGTATCCGACGCGCTGGTGACGCCGATGGCCACTGATTCCTGGATCAGATCGGCAAGGTTGACCTCGCTGATATCAAGATCCATGCGCCCGGCCTCAATCATCGCGAGATCGAGAATATTGCCGATCAGGTCATTGAGATGGTTCGAGGCCTCGCAGATCGCACCGATCTTGTCGCGCTGGCCATCATTCAATTCGCCGATTCGCTCCATTTGCAGGAATTCAGCATAGCCAAGAATCGTCTGCAGCGGCGAACGCAGTTGGTAAGAGACATTGCGCACGAACTCGGTCTTCAGCCGGTCGGCCGTCTCGAAGGCTTCGGCGCGCTCACGCAAGGCCCGCTCAACCGAGCGCTGGGCCGAGACATCGGCGAAGGCGATCAGCGTATTGCCATCCGGCAGCGGCTTGGTGACATAGGTCAGCACAGAGCCATCGGCCCGCTTCATCTCGCCCGTCGTCATCTGTCTGGCATTCGAGCTTGGGTCGGTAATGTGGCCCTTGATCTGGCGCCAGACCTCCTGGTCGTGGAAAAGCGGCAGGCAGAAATCGGCAATATCATCATAGTCCGGCTCATCGGCGAGCAGCGCCTCTTCCAGCCCCCACAATTCAGCGAAGGCATTGTTGGACAGTTTCAATCGGCCATCGCTGCCGAACACGACAACCGCCTCATGCAGACTGTCGAGCGTCTTACCCTGGGTCTTGATCATCGCATTATACTTGGTGCGCAGGTCCAGCTCGCTGGTAATGTCCTTGAACAGGAGCAGCAGGCCGCCCATTGGGTGGCGCTGGCGTGTCACTTTCAGTGTGCGATTGTCCGGCAGGTGCCACTCATCTTCCTGGATCCCACTGATATCCAGATATGACGCCAGTTCTTCGGCCCGCCAGGCAGCATAGTCATTGCGCGCCGGCAGGCGGCGGCGCTCACGCAGCCGGTCAAGCAGCTGGCCATGGCTCGGCATATCGAGCAGGAAGCCCTCATCAAGCTGCCACATCTTGGCAAAGGCCCGGTTGTGGAAGGTCAGCTTGCGATCAGCACTGAAAATCGCCACCGCATCGGCAACATGGTTCAGCGTCTCGTCATGCGCCTTGACGTGCTTGTCGAGATCATCCCGCGCCTTTTCCTGCTCGGTCACGTCAAACGCCATCGCGCCAACCCCGCCAGACAGCGGGAAAGAGAGGATACGCATGGCCCGGCGCTCGCCATTGATCGCCAGGTGGCGTGTATCATCAATCTCGCGCCCTTCGGTCAGCGTCTTGCGAATCTGCTCAACGGCCTTTTCGTCCAGCATGATCTGGCGCTCGAGCACGCGGTCCAGCGTACCGCCCTCAACCGCCTCGACATAGGCCGGGTTGGCCCATTGCAGGCGACCCACGCCGGATATCCGCCAGGCGGGGAATGGTGAGCGGCCGAGCATGTCCAGGAAAGCTGTCGGGTCGCGCGCGATCACCTGGCGCGCCTCTTCCAGACGGCCACGTGCGGAGCTTTCTTCCAATCCCTTGATCGTCGAATCGGTGACCCAGACAACAACCCGCGCGCCAGCGGTGCGTCCGTCCGCTTCCAGGAAGCGTCCATTCTGCCCAATCAGGGTCAGTGAGAAGGGCTGGCCTTCCTCGGCCAGTTCGCGCAGGCGAATGCGCAGCGTCGTGTCGATCCCGGATGCGTCACGCGCCTCCAGGTCGGCGAGGCCCTCGATAATCCGCACAGCCGGGTCAATCGACACCGCATCATCGGTAAAGCGCAAAAGGCTGGCCAGCGCGACCGGCGAGCCGTGAATTTCCGGTGCGGTGATTTCCTCGCCATCGACATCAATGTCCTCGCCCTGCCAGACCAGGATGATACCGGGATGCGCGCCAAGCACGGATTTCAATTCAGCCAGCGCCGATTCGTTCTCGCCCGCCTTCTCCTTATAACGCTTGGCCGCGCCGCGCGCGCCGTCAGAGGTGCGCAGCGCCCAAAGAATGAAGGCCATGCCGAGTGCCAGGGCACCTGCTGCGATTATCAGTGGAACCTGTTCAGCGATCAGCTGCATGGCGCGCTCCATTTTGGCTGATTCCAGGGGGAATCACCGTCTCTACTAGTTAACGCAATGGCCCCTTAGCGTTAAGTCGGAGTTAACAATGGGACCAATCCTGTTAAGGAATGGGCTGTGCGGATCGTTGGGAGTTCACTCGATGTCGTCCCACGCCTCCATGACCAAGGCGTCAATTTTCTCACGCGTATACAAACCGGGCCTGGAAACTGGCGGTGGCGTCTCTTCCAAAAACAATCGCCAGTCTTCTTCCAGGCGCTGAGTGAGCATGAGAATGTCCCCCGCTTCACCTCTGCGAGCCAAAGGCAGGAAATAGTAAGGGACAAAATTGCCCCTTGAGGAGTCGGAACCCGGATAAAAGCGACCCGCGCTCAAATAGCGCCCGTCCAGCCCATAATAAGCCTCGCCAAAAGTCGTCGCCCAGCCAGGCGTCTCATCACTATTCTCGTAAGACCTTGCCGCGCGATTGGCAGCAATGAACGTGTCATTGAAGCACGTGCCGACAATTTCCGTCTTGTGGATCAGGCCCAGCGTTTCATTGCGCCAGATCTTTTCCCCGATCTGTTCCCAGTTGGAGCTGCGTGGAACTGGCGGTGGAGACCATGGCTCCAGCGTTTCATAAATGCTGTGCCCCCCCCGCATATT
>CBDUKI010000205.1:0-4821 GCA_965367765.1 uncultured Henriciella sp. | reverse complement strand
AACCCTGGCCGAACCGGTGCGCAGCTTTGACCGCCTGCCGCTGGCCGATGACGTCGCCCCGGAGACCTGACATGCACATCTCGCCCCCACCCCTGCCGGCCATTGTGCTGGACCCGATTGTCCGCCTCGCCCTGGCCGAAGACCTGGGCCGCGCTGGCGACCTGACCACAGATGCAACCATCGCCCCGGGCACCGCCCTGACCGCGCATATCCGGGCCCGCAAGCCAGGTGTCCTGGCCGGCATGGATGCCGCCGCCCACGCGCTCAAGCTGGTTGATGACACTGTCACGCTCGACACGCGCATTCAGGATGGGGCGCCGATCGCGCCTGGCGATGTAATCGCCGTGATGTCCGGCCCGGCCCGATCCATCCTGATCGCCGAACGCACCATGCTGAACTTCCTTGGCCGCCTGTCCGGTATCGCCACGCTGACCAGCACCTATGCCCAGGCGATTGCCCATACCAGAGCCAAGGTGGTGTGTACCCGCAAGACGACGCCCGGCCACCGCGCGGTTGAAAAGCGTGCCGTGCGCTGCGGCGGAGGCACTTCACACCGCTATGGTCTCGACGATGCCATCCTGATCAAGGACAATCACATCGCCGCCTGCGGTTCGATCCCAGAAGCGCTGCAACGCGCCCATGCCTATGCCGGGCACCTGCGGATGATCGAGATCGAGGTCGACACGCTCGACCAGTTGCGTGAGGCCCTGCCACACAAGCCGCATGCTGTCCTGCTCGACAATATGGGCCCGGACATGCTGGCCGAGGCGGTGCAGATCATCAATGGCCAGTGCCTGGCCGAAGCGAGCGGCGGCATAACACTGGAGACGATTGGCGCCGTGGCCGAGACCGGGGTGGATTATATTTCCGTCGGCGCACTGACTCACTCTGCGTCAAATCTTGACGTTGGCCTGGATATACTCTGACCTAGGCAAAACGATATTTCGGGAGACTGTCAGATGGGCGAAGCCAACGGACGAAAGAGTATATTCATTACCGGGGCGGCCTCTGGCATTGGCGCCGAAACCGCGCGTCTGTTTTCCCGCAAGGGCTGGTTCTGCGGTCTCTATGACATCAACCAGGCCGGTCTGGATGCGGTCGAGGCAGAGATCGGTGAAGCCAACTGCCACAAGGCCGCGCTCGACGTGACCAAGCGCGACGACTGGGCGCGCGCCGTGGCCGCCTTTGGCGAAGCGACCGAAGGGCGAATGAATGTCCTGTTCAACAATGCCGGCATTGGGCGCCATGGTTGGTTCGAGGACATTCCGCCCGAAGAGTCAGACCTTGTCCTCGACGTCAACGTCAAGGGCGTCATCAATGGCGTCTATGCTGCCCTGCCCCTGCTCAAGCAGACCCCGCAGGCGCGCATCGTCAACACCGCCTCGACGGCAGGCATTGTCGGTTCGCCGCAACTGGCGGTCTATTCAGCCACCAAGTTTGCCGTTCGCGGCCTGACCGAGGCACTCGACGTGGAAATGTCCGGTCTTGGCATTCGCGTCACCAGCCTGATGCCCTGGTTCATCGACACCCCGATCCTCGACATGGGCACGAAGGAAGGTTCGAATGTGAAGATGAGCGACCAACTGCGAGAAGGCGGCGCAGATGTCTATCCAGTATCCCTGGCAGCAGAAACGGCCTGGGAAGCGGCTCATGGCAAGGATGTCCACTACATGGCTGGCAAGCGCGCCAAACAGGCCCGCTTTGCCGCGCGCTTCATGCCGGGACGCCTGAAGAAACAGATATTGGGCGGCTTGCCACCGCGCGACTAGCGCGGCGCAACCGGCCTAAAGGGTCGAGACGGGCTCTTCGCTGGCCACTTCGACAGCTGCCACGGGCAGGTCTTCGACCTCGATATCAGATCCATCGGCAAGGCGTGCCGGGGCGCTGCTGGCCGGGGTCAGACGCGGATCTTCCAGTGAAGCCGTCGTGCCCGTGCTTGTGCCAACTTCAACGCTGCCAGCTGCTTCAACACTTTCCTGCGCCTCTGGACTGTCGCCATCGGTTTGCGGCGTCATCACAGCCAGTTCGCCAGACGTCTTGACGACGCTGGCTTCGCGTTCACGACCGGCCACGGCTGGCGTGATCGCGCTCAGGCCAGCACGGCGCTGGGCCAGTCGCTGGCTCTGCTTCGCGCTTGCAGCGGCCCATTCAGATCCGCGCGGGAAGCGATAGAAAATGTGCGTGCCGATCTGGCGCGTGCGCACCAGACCAGAATTCCAGACCGGATTGACATAGGTGGCGTGATAATGCGTCGCGCCACGTGTCTGTTCCTCGTTCAGGCCCATCATCACGTGTGAGGCGACGGTTCTCGCCGCTTCCCAACGCACGCCGCGCGGGGCACGGTCGGTTGCGCCATCGCAAGTAAAGGTGAACTGGCAACCCGTTGTACGCGTCGCGCCCTGATAGACCACACCACAGACGGTGTTTGGATAGCGATGGTCCTTGACCCGGTTCATGATCACTTCAGCCACAGCCAATTGACCAGACTTGCGCTCTGAACGCGCCTCATAATAGACCGCCTCGGCCAGGCACTTGGTTTCAGCCACCATGTCCTCGGCCCGCGACATCGCGCCGATTTCCAGGGTCTGCAGCCCGTTCAGGGCCGCGCGGTCACGCTCCAGCGCGGCATAACGGCTGAGCGCCGAAGCCGGGTCGCGTTCCAATGAATATTCAACGCTGCGCAGCCAGTCATGGCGCAGCAAGGGTGAAGCCTTCTGGTCAGCGCGCAAGACAACGCCTGCATCCTGGGCAATCGCCAGCTGCTGGTTACGCTCACGGAACTGCTGGGCATCCTGCTGCTCAAGATTGACGCTGGACAGAACCGGCATACCGATCAGGACAGCTGACGAACAAGCCACACCCAAAGTTCCACGCAGGAACAGGACGCGACGGCGTGCAGGCGTGGTGGCGGCCCACCAGCGCGCAATACGTGCCGTCAACGAAAGTCCCGGCTGGGTCTGTTTGTGTGAATAGGTCATGTTATCCCACCAAACTTGCTTATTATGTTTCCCTGCAAGTTTTGATCCAAATGCGCCCTGCTAGGTCCTTCTTAACTCGACTAACTACCCCACTATGGGGCGGTTTATATTTGTAGGTCTGGCTGAAAATCAATTCCGAAGCCGGTTCTCATCTGATGATTTTATCGTAATGCAGGACGATGAATCTGGCGTGAATCGGCCCTTAACCTATGGGAAAGGCGTGCAAGCTGCGGGTTTTATTGCAGTTTCAAAACGGCCGCACGGCACCCCCGGCGACTGGCCGAGGGTCACCGTGTTGCAATAATACCACCAAATCGCGGTGTGGATTCGGATTACGAACTCGCAATTTTCGCATTCTATCGCGATTCTAGTCGCCGTTCAGGGCCGCATGAGCCGCTGCCAGACGGGCAATCGGCACCCGGTAAGGTGAGCAGGAAACATAGTCCAGGCCGATCGAATGACAGAAGGTGACAGAGGCTGGATCGCCGCCATGTTCGCCGCAAATACCCAGCTTGATGCCGTCACGGGCCGCCCGGCCACGCTCCGCCGCCAGCTTGACCAGCTCGCCGACGCCCTCCTGGTCAATGGTCACGAACGGGTCCTTCTCATAGATGCCCTGGTCCTCATAGGCCTTCAGGAAGCGGCCCGCATCATCACGCGAAATGCCCAGCGTTGTCTGCGTCAGGTCATTAGTGCCAAAGGAGAAGAATTCCGCCGTTTCAGCAATTTTCCCGGCTTGCAGGGCAGCACGCGGCAGCTCGATCATCGTGCCGACCAGATAGTCCAGCTCGATGCCGGTTTCCTTGAACACGGCCCTGGCCGCGTCATCGACAACGCGTTTGAGAATGTCCAGCTCGGCCTTGGTGCCGACCAGCGGGATCATCACCTCCGGCACGGGCTTGGACCCTGTGTCCTTCGCCACCTGCACCGCGGCTTCGAAGATCGCACGCGACTGCATCGCGTAGATTTCAGGATAGGTAATGCCGAGGCGACAGCCACGGTGGCCAAGCATCGGATTGCTCTCGTGCAGGGCGCTGGCCTGGGCTTTGAGAACCGCAATGTCCACGCCTGAAGAGGCGGCGACATCGGCCATGTCCTCTTCGGTATGCGGCATGAATTCATGCAGCGGCGGGTCGAGCAGGCGGATCGTGCACGGCAGGTCGCCCATGATGCGGAAAATGTCGGCAAAATCGCTGCGCTGCATCGGCAGCAGCTTATCCAGCGCCGCCACGCGTCCTGCCTCGTTCTCGGCCAGGATCATCGCACGCACGACCGGAATGCGCTCGGCATCGAAGAACATGTGCTCGGTCCGGCACAGGCCGATGCCTTCGGCGCCGAAGCCTTTGGCGACCTCGACATCTGCCGGGGTCTCGGCATTGGTGCGCACTTTCAGGCGCCGGGCCTTGTCGGCCCAGCCCATCAGTGCGCCGAAATCACCCGACAGGTCGGGTTGTTGCATCTCGACTTCACCCGCAAGCACCTGGCCCGTGGCGCCATCAACGGTGATCACCTCGCCCTTGGCAATCGTGCGCCCGGCGACGCTGAATGTCCCGGCCTCGGCATCGATCATCAGGCTGCCCGCACCACAAACGCAGGGTCGGCCCATGCCGCGCGCCACCACAGCGGCGTGACTGGTCATGCCGCCTCGCGCGGTGACAATCGCCTTTGCCGCATGCATGCCATGAATGTCTTCCGGGCTGGTCTCGACCCGCACCAGGATCACCGCCTTGCCCGCTTCGGCGAGGCGCGCGGCCTCGTCACTGTCAAAAACGACTTCACCGACAGCCGCCCCCGGGCTGGCTGGCAGGCCAACCACGATCACGTCGCGCTTGGCATCCTCGGC
>CBDUKI010000204.1:0-4899 GCA_965367765.1 uncultured Henriciella sp. | reverse complement strand
AATGGCTCACGTGTCGCCCTCCACTTCACAGGCAACCTTCACCACTTGCAGCTGGCGGCGGGCGAAATCCGCCTCGCGTCCATAACTGTCAGGCGTGAACGGGCGCGGACGCTCGCCGACCAGTTCAACCCCTTGCTCCTCGATAAAGCTGGCAATCGTTTCGGGCGCGGCCGTGTAGATGCGGCCCCGGCGGGCACTTTCAGCCACAATGACCCCACGAACCCGGCCTTCATTGTCATAGACAGGGCCGCCCGACATACCGCCCAGCGGCCCCATCAGGCCCTGGGTCCGGCCGGTTTCTGCCCAGGCGAGCACCGTTTCCTGGCTCTTGCGAATGCCACCCGTCACCAGGCTGGAGCGGGCAAGCAGGCGCGAGGCGGCCTCTCCGGGGCGTCCCTGCGGATAACCGACATGATACCCATGCGTGCCGACGCGCAGATCATCGCCCGTATCAAGATTGACCGGATATCGGCTCGTGCGGGTTTCGATCAGGGCCAGATCATAGCGCTCTGAAACGACTACGCGGCGCGCCAGGACATATTGATTGGGGGCAACCAGGAGGGCGACCGCGTCACAGCCATCAACCACGTGACGGGCGGTAAGCCACTGGCCGGACTCATTGATCGCAAACGCGGTCCCGATGCCGCTTTTTGGTTCCGTGACCTGAACGAGAACGCGCTCATCGAACGGCGAAGCCGGGGGCAGCATGGCCCCTTCTTCACGGATCGCTTCAGGCGGCGGCGGCGGCGCATCATGGGACGGGCCGGAAAAGATCGCCCACAGCACCACGCCAAGGACGAGGGTGTAGATGATCCAGTCTGGGATCCACCTTAACACGCGCCGTCTCCTAGTAGAATCTCTGCAGGTTCGGATCCCACAGTCCAGCCGCCAGCAGCATGGCGACAGCAATCTTTGCCGAGATCAGCACGATCGCCGCCCCGGCTTCATCATTCTGGATGCGGGTCGGGATATCCTTGAGGATCATGTCTATGGCGCGATAAGTCAGCAATTGCAGCAACAGCGCCACACTGCCCCAGAGCAGCAAGTCCAGCATCGACAAGCTGGAGGCAAGGCAGGAGGCGAGCGGGATGGCGAGGCCGACAATCGCGCCCGACAGGGCCAGGCCCGCCGCACCATTGCCACCCTTGACCAGGGCAAGCTCCTTCCAAGGGGTCAGAAGCACGTAAACCGCGCTGGCAACCAGCAATAATATGCCCGCTGTTCCGGTCATCAAAAGGAAAGCTGGGAAGCCTTGTCGGAAACTATCCAGTGTTGCCGTCATTTTTCGCGTCTCTCGCCTGTTCTCTCACCCGCTATTGGTCTAGCTAAGGGTTCGTTTGCACTCAAGCCAGAAGGTTCTCATGCTCAAAGGTAAATCTGCCCTTATTACCGGCTCAACCAGCGGGATTGGTCTCGCCATTGCTGAAGCACTTGCAGCACAAGGCGCAAATATCTTCTTAAACGGCCTGACCACCGAAGAAGAAGCAAACGCGTTACAGACGCGCCTGGCAAATGAATATGGTGTCAGAACCGGATTTTCCGGGGCAGACCTGACCGATGTGAGCGCGATCGAAGCGATGATGGACCAGGTCGAGACCGAAATGGGCGGCGCGGATATTCTCGTCAACAATGCTGGCGTGCAGTTCGTATCCCCGATCGAGGAATTTCCGGTCGAACGCTGGAACATGATCATTGCACTCAACCTCTCTGCCGCCTTCCACACAACACGCCTAGCCATTGGCGGCATGAAACAGAAAGGCTGGGGCCGGATCATCAACACGGCCAGCGCCCACGCCCTCGTCGCCTCGCCGTTTA
Source organism: uncultured Henriciella sp. (assembly GCA_965367765.1). Lineage (GTDB taxonomy): Bacteria > Pseudomonadota > Alphaproteobacteria > Caulobacterales > Hyphomonadaceae > Henriciella. The sequence goes on along the minus strand of CBDUKI010000204.1, from coordinate 3,084 downwards.
AGTCTGCCTATGTCGCGGCCAAGCACGGCATTGCCGGGCTGACAAAGACCGTTGCCCTGGAAGGTGCCCAGCATGGCGTGCGCTGCAACGCGATCTGTCCAGGCTATGTCCTGACGCCGCTGGTCGAAGGGCAAATTGGCGACACCGCAGAAGCCCGCGGCATCTCCGAGGAGGAAGTGGTGCGTGACGTCCTGCTCGCGGCCCAGCCAACCAAGGAATTCGTCACAGTTGAACAGATCGGCGCGTTCGCCGTGTTCCTCTGTTCGGAAGGCGGGGCCTCGATGAACGGAGCGATCCTGTCCATGGATGGCGGCTGGACAGCGCAGTAACCTGCTGGCCCAGCCACCCCAGATATTTGCCCAAGTCAGCTTGCGGCGCGCAGGGTGCGTCCGTCTGCTGTTGTCAGGGTCAGGATACCGGATTCGGCGATCTGGACATGCACAACGCTTTCGATCAGGGCAAGGAACTTCGCTTCCTGGTCAGCAAGCGCCGGGACGCAGGCCTTGCGGGTGACCGCGAGTGGACCGAGTGACAACGCACTATCCGCAAGCGTATACGTGCCAGTGTAGCTGTTGCAGCCAGCCACGCCGTGAACCCGACCATCGCTGCCAAACATTAGTGTCGTGTTCGAATTGTCTAGCACGCCTGCGCCATCAATATCCTCAACCCGCCAGTTGGTGCCGATCAGCGAAACCGAGGCCGGGGCTTCGTCAGGCTTGGCCGCAGGAACCTTGACCAGCATGATTGGTGGCAAGGTCTGGTCTATGGCCTGTGGATCAATCAACTGGACGGTGTCGGTCGTCCACATCAACTGGCCCGCCGTTCCACGAATCTCCGCGCGCACCGCATAGCGCATATTCGCCTTCAGCGATGCCGGATCGACGTTCAGCGTGAAATCGACAGGAACTGACCGGTCCGTCAGATCAATTGTCTGTTCCGCCAGCATTTCTGCCGGGGCATCCGCGCGCGAAATATCGCTGAGCGAGACATTCATCACCGCACCGGGCAACAATGCGATGCGCTCTCTATAGCCCGCGCTTCCCTTGATCGTGGCCTTCTGCGCCTCCTCAGCTTTTGAGAGTGCCGTATCTGCTGGCGCGGTGACACAGCCAGTAACCGCCAGCGCAAAAAACACTGCGGGTGAGAGGATTTGTTTCATAGCGTTGCGTTCCTTGTCCGGGCTGCCCGAAGCAGCCAGCCCCCTGCCAGCCCCGGCAATATAAGGCACGTGGCCTGCCGACCAAGGTTACAACTGAAAGTTTATCAAGCCTGCTCGAAGGGGTCGCGCATCAGGATGACATCTTCGCGCTCCGGCGAGGTCGATACCAGGGCGCACGGACGCCCGACCAGTTCCTCCAGCCGGCGGACATATTTGACAGCTTCTGCTGGCAATTGTGCCCAGGAGCGAGCGCCCTTGGTCGATTCGCTCCAGCCCGGCATGGTCTCGTAAATCGGCTCGACGGCAGCCTGATCGGTCAGGCCCGCTGGGAAATAGTCGATCTCCTTGCCGTTCAGGCGATAGCCAACACAAACCTTGATCTCCTCCAGCCCATCGAGCACGTCGAGTTTGGTCAGGGCGAGCCCGGTCACGCCGGATGTCGCGCAGGCCTGTCGAACCATCACGCTGTCGAACCAACCGCAACGGCGCGCGCGCCCAGTCACGGTCCCGAACTCATGGCCGACCGTGCCCAGCCGCTGGCCGATTTCATTCTCCTGCTCGGTCGGGAACGGACCCGCCCCAACTCGCGTCGTATAAGCCTTGGCAAGGCCCAACACGTAAGAAATCGCGCCCGGCCCGACACCCGCCCCCGCAGAGGCATTGCCCGCAACAACGTTCGAGGACGTCACGAACGGGTAGGTGCCATGATCAACATCCAGCATCACGCCCTGCGCCCCTTCGAACAAAATTCGTTTGCCTGAACGCACTTGCTCATCAAGCCGCTTCCAGACCGGTTCAGCGAATGCCAGAACTTTCGGGGCAATCTCAAGCAATTGCGCCTTCAGGGCCGCGCCATCAGGCTCTGGCAGATCGAGACCGGCCCGCAATGGGCGGTGGTGCGCCAGCAGGCGTTCGATCTTGAGATCAAGCGCCGCCGGATCGGCAAGATCCGCCACACGAATGGCGCGTCGGCCAACCCGGTCCTCATAGGCCGGCCCGATCCCGCGCTTGGTCGTGCCGATCTTTGAATCGCCAAGGGCGCTCTCGCGGGCAGCATCAATATCCTTGTGCCAAGGCAGGATCAGGCAAGCATTGTCAGCCAGGACCAGGTCATCCGGACCAAGTTTCACGCCTTCCCTGGCCATGCCATCCAGCTCAGACAGCAATTGCCAGGGGTCAACAACCACACCGTTGCCAATCATGGAGAGCTTGCCACCTCGCACAACGCCAGAGGGCAGCAGGTTGAGCTTGAAAGTCTTGTTGCCAATGACCAGCGTGTGTCCGGCATTATGCCCGCCCTGGAAGCGCACCACGACATCCGCACGGCTCGACAGCCAGTCGACAATCTTGCCTTTGCCTTCATCGCCCCACTGGGCACCAACAACCACGACACCAGACATTTCGAGACTCCTTGAAACACCACGCGCCACTGACCGTGTTTGAGCCCAAAAAGCAAGCCCGGATTCCTGCGGCCTCCCTGACATGATCAATGAAATTTAACCATTCCACTTACCGTTAACCAAACCTGTTTGCTGTATGACTGGCGGAATGGCATGGCAGGGGCATATCAAACACGGTTTGTGGATACGTGGTCTGGGAACGATCCTTGGGGTTTGCCTTGGTCTGGTCCATACGGCGAACGCATCCATAATTGACCGGCCCAGCCTGAAAGTCGAAGGGGTAGTCATTGTCTGGGGCGCAGATGCGTCCAGCAATACGCCGATCGCGTCAGAATTCATCACCCACAATAATGGCGCGAACCAGGATCTGATCACCGGAGACGCCTTTACGGTCGTGACCGGAACGCTGGATGCCGCCGATGCGAGTTACGCCAATGATACCGGTGCGGCATTGCGGATACAGCGCATTGCCAATGGCCCGGACCAGGTTACGACCGCCAATGGTGACAGGGTTACCGATGCGTC
>CBDUKI010000203.1:0-4901 GCA_965367765.1 uncultured Henriciella sp. | reverse complement strand
GCCCGAAGCGGCCAAGGCGTTTGCCGCCAGGGGTGGAGCCTATGTTCTCAAGGACAATTCAAAACACGTTTACACCAATTGGGATGCGATCCTGAACCAGCGTACCTTCCATCCGAAGATGAACCCTTGGGCCTGGGCGCATCGCAAGATCGAATACGAGGTCGATGACTGCGCTCGCACGCTGGATATCCTTTCGCGCACCTGTCGGATCGATCTTGGTTCACGCCTGCCGCTACCGCTGTTCAAGCGCCGCGCCCGCAAACGCTGGGCCTAGAAGCGGAAATCCGGCAGCCAAACCCGGAACAGGTCGAGCTTGCGGCGATCATCTTCCAGGGCTTCGTCGGGTGTGCGTTTCAACAGCCTTATCTTGCCAAGCGGGCGAACCTGTCCGAGCCGGTGCTGGTCGCAGCGGGCAATATGGGCGATGCGGGGATAACCGCCTGTCGTCTGGGCGTCGGCCAACATGATAATCGGGTCACCGCTGGCCGGGCATTGCACCGTGCCGGGAAACACCGCCGCGCTTTTCATCTTGCCATCGCTGGCAATTTCCAGCCGCTGGCCAGACAGGGGCAGGCCCATGCGATCAATCTGCGCGCCGACCGTGAACATCTGGCCGAACAGGTCGTGCTGGGCCTGTGGGGTCAACTGCTCGAACTCCGCCGACGGGCAGGCCCGCAGCACCGTGCTTGGCGACATGTAGGGACGCAGGGGGTCTGGCGTTTCCAGTGGTTCGAGAGCATGGGGTTGTGGTCCATAGTCCAGCTGGTCACCGGCTTTCAGGGCCCGGCCCTTGTACCCGCCCAGCCCAGCCGGCAGGTAGGTGGAGGTTGAGCCCAGCACCGTCTCGCCGTGCCAGCCGCCCGCCACGGCCAGATAAACGCGTGCGCCCTGGGTCGCGGGGCCAATCTTCAGTCGGTCATGCCTGGTCACGGCAAGGCTTTCATGCCTGGCCACGGGCGCACCATTGAGGCTGAGCGAGGCGAGGGCACCGGTCACACCAATCCAGGCGGGGGAGCGGAAGGCCAGTTCGATGCCGCCAAACGCGACTTCCAGGACCGTTGCATCTGCCCGATTGCCGACCAGGCGATTGGCCAGCGCGGCTGAGAGTGGATCCGCCGGGCCAGACCATGGCATGCCCATATGGCGATAACCGGTGCGCGGCTTGCCTTGCAGGGTCGATTGCAGGCCCGGTAGGCGAACCATCGCGCTCATATTGGCGTAAACCGGATTGTGTCGCCCGGCTGGATCAGGAATGGCGCTGCGCCTGAGCGGTCAAACAGGGTCATGTCTGTGCGTCCGATCAACGGCCAGCCGCCTGGGCCTGGCAGCGCGTAAAGCCCGCAATAGGTGCCGCTGATCCCAACCGATCCGGCCGGGACATGCGTTCGCGGGCGCTCCAGCCGCGGCACATTCAGGGCCGCATCCAGCCCGCTGAGATAGGCAAAACCCGGTGTGAAACCGATCATGTCTACCTTGTAGACGCCTGCCGTATGGGCGGCGATCAGCGCGGTTTCATCCAGCCCGGTCCGGGCCATCACATTGGTAAAGTCCGGCCCGCGCGGCCCACCATAATGGACTGGGATCACGTGCTCGGTCGGGGCCTGCATGCTGGGGTTTTCATGTGCCTTGATTATGTCTTGCAGGGCCCGTTCGACCTCTGCGAGCGCCCTGACCTGTGGATCGAACAGGACGGTCACACTGTCCAGCCCGGCCACGACTTCGCGCCATTGCCCCGATTGGCGCAGGCTGGCGGCGATGGCCTGGGCCTCGGCGGCGTCAGGCACGGTCAGGGCTACGGCGTCTTCCGACAGGCGCTGCAGGCGCATGGCCATCAGGCCCGCGCCCGGATGTCGAGGCCAGCCGCCTCAAGCGCCGCCCGGATGGCCCGCGCCGAGGACACCGCGCCTTCGCTGTCACCATGCAGGCAGATGGTCTGGACGGGCAGGGCGATCGTCTCGCCGGCTGGGCCGGTCACGCATTGCCTCGTCGCCAGTTGCAGGGCCTGGGCGACGCGGGCCTCATCACTGTCCAACACGGCACCTGGCTGCGTGCGGGGCATCAGAGAGCCATCGGCCAGGTAGGCGCGATCGGCAAAGCCTTCAGCGAGATAGTCAATGCCCCGGCTGGCGGCCGCCTCGGCCAGCGCGCTCATCGGCGGGCCAACAAGGCAGGCGCCCGGTAAATGCGTGGTGATCAGGTCAGCCAGCAGAGCGGCGAGCGCCGTGTCCCGGGCCGCTTGATTGTACAGCGCGCCATGTGGCTTGAGATGAGCCAGGGTCAGGCCGAGCGCCTGGGCATGTGTTTTCAGCGTTTCGACCTGCTGGCCTAGGGAGGTCGCCAGCTTGTCCAGCCCCATCTCCATGGCCCGGCGTCCGAACCCCTCACGATCGGGATAGGACGGGTGCGCCCCGACGGCGACCGCCTGTGCCTTGGCGAGTTTCAGCACCGCGATCATGCTGGCATCGTCACCGGCATGCCCACCGCAGGCAATATTACAGCTTGAGACAGATTTCAGCAGCTCGCCATCGGTCGGTTCGCCCTCGCCGAGATCGGCATTCAGGTCGATCCAGCCGCTCATCACAGTGAGGCGAAGAAGTCGGCATAAAGCGCGTCGGCGGCCGGTTTCATCAGCCCGGTCTCAATGGCGATGCCCGCCGCTGCCAGCCGGGCGAGGCCGCCTGTGCCCTGTGGGTGTGGATCAAGCGTGGCAACCACCACTCGCGCCAGGCCCGCTGCGACCAGCCGTTGCGAACAGGCCGCCTCGCCGGTTGAGCGCTCGCGGCAAGGTTCCAGCGTGACATAGGCGGTGCCGCCCTTTGCGGCCTCCGGGGCCAGGCGGTGCAGCGCGGTCTGTTCAGCATGCGGGCGTCCACCATCGCCGGTGGCCGCCTCTGCGATCACCTGGCCACCCGCATTGAGAATGACACAACCAACGCTCGGATTGACGCCGGTGCGTCCAAATTGTTGCCGGGCCAGTTCCAGCGCGCGGGTCATGTGTGTCTCGTCTGCTGTCATTCGAATACCACTGTTCGTGCCGCATTCAGGAAGACCCGGCCCTCGGCATGGGCGGTGACCGCACGCGCCAGCACCCGGGCTTCGATATCCTTGCCCTTCTCGGCCATGCGTTCAGCCGACAGGCGATGGTCGACCGGTGCAACATCCTGCGCGATGATCGGGCCTTCATCAAGATTGGCGGTCACATAATGGGCGGTCGCCCCGATCAGTTTGACACCGCGCGCATGGGCCTGGTGATAGGGCCGCGCGCCCTTGAAGCTGGGCAGGGCCGAATGGTGGATATTGATGCAGCGCCCGGCCAGGTCTTCGCACATCCGGTCTGACAGGACCTGCATGTAGCGCGCCAGCACCACCATGTCGGCCCGGCTCTGGGTGATCAGTTCACGCAGCCTGTCCTCGGCCTCGCCCTTGGTGTCCTTTGTGACCGGCACATGGTGAAACGGGATGTCATGGCGATCAGCATGCCACTTGGCATCGGGATGGTTGGAGACGATGGCAACAATGTCGGCCCCCAGCCGCTTGCGGCGATGGCGATAGAGCAGGTCATTCAGGCAGTGATCGCCCTTTGAGACCATGATCAGGGCGCGCGGCCGGTCCTGTTCGCGGCGCAGCGTCCAGTCAATCGAGCGGCGTGCGGCCAGCGCGGCAAAGCCAGCGGCGAACCCGTCCGTGTCGAAATCAACCGGCGCTTCGAACCGCGCCCAGATATAGAAACGCGACGTGTCCGAATCGGCGAAATCGTGGGTTTCCTGAACATTCAGGCGCAGGCTGGCCAGGTAGGACATGACGTCCGCGAGAATGCCGATACCGTCCGGCGCGGCGGTGCGCAGGATGAATGAGGTCAGGCTCATGGCAGTTCAGGCAGCGCCTTGGCACGATCTTCGTCAAGATAGCGCGCCGAAACCGGTTTCAGATGGCTGTCCAGCTCGATGACCAGCGGGTTGCCGGTCGGGATCTCGACCCCGGTAATGGTCTCGTCCGGGACGTTGAACAGGTGCTTGACCAGGGCGCGCAGCGAATTGCCATGTGCCGAGATGATTGTGTCTTCTCCGGCCTTTAGCACCGGGGCGATATCGCTCTCCCAATAAGGCAGCACACGTTCCAGCGTCAGTTTCAGGCTTTCAGCCGTGGGAACATCGACGCCAGCATAGCGTGGGTCTGCTGACAGGTCGAACTCGCTACCGGCATCCAGCGGCGGTGGTGGCACATCATAAGAGCGGCGCCAGATGTGCACCTGGTCAGCGCCGTGCTTGGCGGCGGTCTCGGCCTTGTCCAGCCCGGTCAGGCCCCCATAGTGGCGCTCGTTCAGGCGCCAGTGCTTCTCAACCGGTAGCCAGGCCCGGTCCATGGCCAGGAGGCTGATCCACAAGGTACGGATGGCCCGCGTCTGATAGCTGGTAAAGGCCCGTGTCGGCTTGATACCAGCTTCGACAAGCAGCTTGCCGCCTTTCTCCGCTTCGGCCTCGCCGCGTTCGGTCAGGTCGGAATCCCACCAGCCGGTAAAGCGGTTTTCAAGGTTCCACTGGCTCTGGCCATGACGTGTCAGGATGAGTGTTGGCATCGATTGGTTCCATCAAATTGCTATGCGTGCAGCCCACTGCAAGAATTAGGCTCGCTATCAGTGATGGGCGTTGCTATCAGAGCAGGGTAGAGATTTCTAGCCGGGAGCCCGTTCCACGGCGTCGCAGGAGACAGACTTGTTGAATGATCGCGTGTTTTTCCCGCTCATGCTGCTGGTTGCGGTGATCATGGTTGGTGGGGCACTTCTGGTTGGGAGCGGTCAACCGGCTTGTGGGCCGATGGGCGGGGCTGACAGTGATCAGTCTTATCGCATCGTGACGATCCGTGGTGATGACCTGTGCCGCATCGTGGCAGGCGGCGAATCC
>CBDUKI010000202.1:0-4919 GCA_965367765.1 uncultured Henriciella sp. | reverse complement strand
CCGCCGCGTACCGGGCTTTATCGCACTGACGGAACGCTGATCGCCTGGATCGAGGAGAACCGGCTGGACCCGGACCATCCCTATGCGCCCTTCCTCGCCAGCCACACCGTGCCGACCTATGGCACGCTGGTGGCCGAGGATGGCCAGGCCCTGCACTATTCCATCCAGCTGCCGCCGGATTTTGACGCGACCCGCACCTATCCAGCGATTGTCGAGGTCTATGGCGGCCCGCATGCGCAGACGGTGCATCGTGATTGGCGCGGCCTGTCCGACCAGTTCCTGGCCCATCAGGACTATATCGTCTTCCGGCTGGACAATCGCGGCAGCGCCAATCGCGGCAAACAGTTCGAAGATGCGATCTATCGCCAGACCGGCGGGCCTGAAGTGCGTGACCAGTTGGTCGGGGTCGCGTGGCTGAAGGCGCAGGGCTTTGTGGATGCAGACCGGGTGGCGATCCAGGGCTGGTCCTATGGCGGTTACATGACGCTGATGACGCTCTTGCAAGCTGCGCCGGGCACATTTGCCGCTGCCGTCGCCGGGGCGCCGGTGACCGACTGGAGCCTGTATGACACGTTCTATACCGAGCGCTACATGGACACCCCGCAGGATAATCCCGCCGGCTATGACGCCTCATCCGTGTTCCACCATCTCGAACGCTGGACGGGCGACCTGTCGCCGCTCCTGCTGGTGCACGGCATGGCCGATGACAATGTCACCTTCGACAACACGACCCGGCTAATGGCGGTGCTGCAGGAACGCGGGCTGGGCTTCGACCTGATGACCTATCCCGGCCAGCGCCACGGCATTCGCGGCGAGGCGCTGCAGGCGCACTTGATGAAGACCCGTCTCGCCTTCCTGGACCGCCACCTGAAGGCGTAACGGGGTAAGGCTAGTTGCCCGCCGCGTCCCAGATCAGCGCGCCTTCAGCCGCCAGGCGTTGCAGATGCGCGCGGTCATGGCTCGGCACGATGGCAAGGTCCGGATTGGCGACCATGATGTCATGCAGCGCACGCACCTGGCGCTTGATCGCATCGCGATCCTCATAGTCCGGCTTGAACACGATATACTGGGTCAGGACGGGCCGGGTCTTCAGCGCCTCCAGCGCGCCCATGTTCCACACCGTATCCCCGATCAGCAACACCTCCTGGCCCGTTTCCAGCGTGATGAAAACCAGCTGCGCGCCCTGCGTGTGCCCGGCTGCGGGAATGATCACGACGCCCGGAGCCACCGCCTCAACCTCACCAGACAGCCTGGTTTCAAGCCGGGCGAGCACCGGGGCCAGGTCGCCTTCGGCAAATTTCGGCAGGGCCCTGATCTGCGGTGCGTTCAGGACAAGGTTCGGGGCGAGCATGTCCGGGGCCGGGTGGCGGGCAATCGCCATGACATGGTCCAGGTGTTCATGCGTCATCAGCACCTGCTCAGCCTGCAACATGGCCTCGGTCAGATGGCTATATGCCACCGGATCAAAGCCCCAGTGCGTGTCTGACTGTTTCATGCCTTCGGCAGTCGCGCGATCCACCGCACCACCGACAATGATCGAGCCACCGGGATAGATGATCTCGAACGCATTGTAGCTCATCTCGATGTCCTGGCCGAAACGCCCAGCCTGGGCGGCAAAGCCCGGGGCGCTATCGTGGCCAATCTCGAGCACGCGCACGCCGCTGGGCAGGTCGCCGCTGATCGCCTGTGCCTGCGCGCGCCAATTGGCAACATCGAAGCGTTCAGGTGTGGCCTTACTGGCGCTGCTGCCACCGACCAGAAGCCACCAGAACAAGCCGGCGATCACCAGCCCGAGCACACCTGCAATCCGTATCGTCCATTTCAACATGATCAACCTCCCGATCCTGGGTGCTGAGTTAAGGACGCAATGAACAAATATCAAATCATTTAGTTTTCAGGCCCCGGTTTTTAATGACAGACGGGCGGAGCGCGCTAAGCTCACTGGTCATGATCAAGCCGTGGAAAACCCTGTCGAGCCAGCAGACCTTCAAGGACAGGTACCTGTCAGTCCGTACCGACCGTTGCCAGCATGAGAACGGGCATATCGTGCCGGTCTATCACGTCATCGAACAGACCGAATGGATCAGCGTGCTGCCGCTGACAACAGATGGCAATGTCGTGCTGATCCGCGAATATCGCCACGGCGCAGGCAAGGTGACCATTGGCCTGCCAAGCGGCGTGGGTGATCCGGGTGAAACCGATATCGAAGCGATTGCCGCGCGTGAATTGCGCGAAGAAACGGGTTACGCCTGCACCCGGCTGGTCAGGGTGGGTAGTGCCTATGCCAATTGGGCCAACCAGGACAATCTCGTGCATTACTTTATCGGCTTCGGCGCCCACAGCGCCGGGCCACAGCGGCTCGACCCGAATGAAGAGATCGAAGTGCTGGAAATGCCCTATGGCGACTATCTCGATTATGGCGCCCTGCCTGTCCAGCATGCGCTTCACGCGGCGGCATTGTTTTACACCGAGCAGTTTTTCAGGAAACATCCCGAACTAAGGCCGTGATAAACGCCGAGGGAGAACAAGATGCCAGCACTGCAGCCAACAACCGAGCAGATCAGCCGTTTCACCAAGGATGACCATGACGGGCCGATTGTCATGGTGAACCTGCTCAAGTTTCGCGAGCGCGCGCAGTATGCGCCCGATGACCCCGAACATGGCGACGAGATCTCCGGGGCCGAAGCCTATGCCCGCTATGGCCGCGGCGTCGCCGAGCTGACTTCAGATCCGCAGATTGGTGTCACGACCATCTATGCCGGCCCGGCTGCGGGTTTCCTGATCGGCGAAGGGGACTGGGACATGGTGATCCTAGCGCGCTATCCGTCACGCGCCCACATGGCGCGGATGATGCGCGATCCGCGTTACCAGGCGGCCCACCGCCACCGTGCCGCCGGCCTGTTGCACCAGGACCTGATCGAAACCCGCCCGCAGGAGAGATGACATGCCCGCCTTCCAGCCCACCGCCGACCAGTTCCGCGCGTTTCGCGATGACCCGCATGACGGCCCGGTCTCGCAGGTCAACCTGCTGAAGTTCAGGGTCAAGGCCGCGTACCAGCCCGAAGACCCCGAATATGGCGAAGCGTGCAGCGGCGAGACGGCCTATATGCGCTATTCGGAAGCCTTCTCTGAGGCGGCGGCTGAGGTCGGCGGCGAGACCACGCTGCTGGCCGTGACCGAGCGCTATTTCATTGGCGGCGGCAATTGGGATGGCGTGCTGGTCAACACATTTCCCAGCCGACAGGCCTTCATCGCGACGCTGAACCACCCCGACTACAAGGCCATGTCGCGCCATCGTGAGGCGGGCCTGCTATGCCAGGACCTGATCGTCACCCGCCCGGCCTGGCTGCATGGAGACAAGTTATGAGCGCGGTCTATCACGTCTACGGGGCGCTCGGTTCGCCCTATTCGATGAAGGTGCGGGCGGCGCTGCGCGCCAAGCGGCTGGTGCATACCTGGACCGGGCTGACCGCACAGGATCGCGGTGACGTCATGGGCCAGGTCAAGGCGCCGGTCATCCCGATCATCCAGACGCCGGACGGCGCCTGGACGAATGATTCCACACCTTTCCTGCTCGGCCTGGAGGGGGAAGGGCGTGACCTGATACCGGGCGATCCGGTACAGCATTTTGCCTGTCTGTTACTGGAAGACATGGCCGACGAATGGTTCATGAAGGCGATGTTCCATTATCGCTGGGCCTATGGCGAGGATGCCGAATGGGTAGCCAAGTGGCTGATGTTCGATTCGCTGCCAAATGCTGGCCTGGACACGGTTGAGACGGCGGCGGCGGACATTCGTGAGCGCCAGATCAGCCGCATGGCCCTGGTTGGCTGCACCCCGCAGACCGCGCCCCTGATCGAGGCGAGCTGGAAACGCTGCTGCCAGGCGCTGGAAGCGATGGCATTGGGGCCAACGCGGTTCCTGTTCGGGGATCGCCCGTCGATTGCCGACCTTGGCTTCTATGGCCAGCTCAAGGTGATGAGCACCGACCCGACGCCGATGGCCTGGATGCGCGCGAGCGTGCCTTATCTCTATCGCTGGATCGACCATGCTGATGACGCCTCAGGTATAGAAGGCGACTGGACGCCGGGCCTCAGTGCGCCAGTGCGCGCCTTGCTGGCAGTGTGTGGCGAGACCTACCTGCCCTTCCTGCAAGCCAATCTTGACGCGCTTGAGGCGGGGGAGGAGCACTTTTCCCTGCAAGTCGAAGGCGGCACGTACAGCCAGGGCACGTTTGGCTATCAGGCCAAATGCCTGAAAATGCTGGGCCAGGCCTGGGCCGCCCTGTCAGACGGTGACAAGGACACACTGCGCCCGCTGATCGGGGCGGGCTGCAGCATTCTCGACGCAGCGGCGGGCTAAGCCCCGCTTGGCCATGTCAGACCGTGGCCAGCCCCTCGCAAATCGCTTGCAGGCCAGCGCGATCAACCGCGTCAAAGGCAGCAAACTGTTCGCTGTCGACATCCAGCACGGCGACCAGCGCGCCAGAGCCATCGAAAACCGGCACGACGATCTCTGAATTGGAGCGCGCATCGCAGGCAATATGGCCGGGGAAGGCGTGGACATCCTCAACGATGATGGTCTCGCCGCGCTGCGCACAAGCCCCGCACACGCCCTTGCCGAACGGGATGCGCAGGCAGCCCAGGCTGCCCTGATACGGCCCGACGACCAGCTCGCCCGGCTTGGCCGGGTCTACGACATAAAAGCCGGTCCAGAAGAAACGCGGGCGAAACGCCTCGGCCAGCAGGCAGGCCGCACTGGCCAGCCGCGCCGGCAAATAGGTCTCGCCCGCCACGACACTGTCCAGCTCAAGCTTCAGGTCTGCATATTTTGCGGCACGATCCATGACGATTTTCCCGATAATTGGTGGGCCCGGAGGGACTTGAACCCCCGACCAGACCGTTATGAGCGGTCCGCTC
>CBDUKI010000201.1:0-4957 GCA_965367765.1 uncultured Henriciella sp. | reverse complement strand
TCAAAAGCTTGTTTGACCATCGTCGTGCGTACGACTTCGCCAAATGTGCCGATATGCGGCAGGCCGGATGGACCATAGCCTGTTTCAAAAACCACCGGTCCCTGTTTTGGCTTGCCCTGTTTCTCCATGTTGCGCAGGCGTTTGAGCACTGCACGCGCTTGCTCGAAAGGCCAGGCTTTTGCTTCTGCGGCAAGGGTTTGGAGATCAGTCATCGGAAAATTCACATCCATAATATTGGTCGAGCGCTCACCTAGCACTGACGGCACGGCTGTCAAATCACCAGCAGCACAGTGGTATGTAAATAATATTTGACATGTCAAAGATATTTGACCAAATAAGTGTCAGATATTTTTGACACTGGAGTACAAGCATGTCGTTTCGAGAAAAATCCGCCTGGGGCATGATGGCCGTGTTGGCACTAGCCGGGCTGTACTATTTCAAGAGGGTGATTGTCGCCTCCCTGGAACAAGGGGCAGCCGTTCCGCCGTCGGCACGGTTCCTGATCACATATATTGTCGCGGTGATCATCCTGTCCGTGATCGTGAACATCGCCGTGTCGGCCTCCAATCCGAACGAGGCCGAAGCCCCAGCTGATGAACGCGAGGCCCTGATCCTGGCCCGGGCGGGCCAATATGGCGGTATCATCATGGGCATCGGCGTTATATCGGCCCTGTGGCACTTTGCCTTCAATCAGGACGGCAACCTGATGTTCCATATCGTCTTTGGCAGCCTGATGACGGCTCAGTTCTGCGAATACGCGTTACAGGTCTATTACCTGCGCTGGGGGTCATGACATGGCCAAGCGCCCCCCGATCACCAACCGTGTAAAACAGCTGCGCGAGGCCAATGGCGCCATCAGCCAGGCCGAGCTGGCCAAGGCGATTGGCGTCACCCGGCAAACCGTCATTGCCATCGAGCAAGGGCGTTATTCACCCTCGCTCGAAAGCGCATTTCGCATTTCCCGCGTCTTCGGCGTTGGGGTCGAAGACGTTTTCGGCTGGGAAGGTTGATCAGGCCGGAGCCTTGGCCCGTGACCTACCGCGATTTCGCTTGCGGGGACCATCCGTATTGGCCCGCTGCTGACCATTGGTCTTGTTGCGCGGGCGAACCTGACCACCGCCACGTGATGGCCCTTTCGGTTTGCGCGGCCGGAGAGACGGATCAGGTGTTTCCAGCAGGGTGACGTCACTGCCCTCTGGCAGGTCCAGCACGGGAATGGATTGACGAACCGTCTTTTCCACCTCTCGCAGATAGTAGAGCTCGTCACCATCCACGAAAGAGATGGCCCGACCTTCGCGCCCGGCCCGAGCCGTCCGACCAATCCGGTGAACATATTGCTCGGCCACGTTCGGCATCTCGTAATTGATGACGTGGCTAACGCCATCAACATCGATGCCGCGCGCAGCAATATCTGTGGCCACCAGAACCGGGCACGTACCATCCTTGAAGGCGGCGAGCGCCCGCAAGCGCTGTGACTGGGACTTGTTGCCGTGGATCGACCCGGCTTCAACGCCTTCGCGTTTCAGTCCACGAACGACCTTTTCGGCCCCATGCTTGGTGCGTGTGAAGACGAGCGCGCGATTCATATCGGCATCGCTCAGCAGGTCAGTCAACAGTTTCGGCTTCTGGCCCGTTGCGACGTGGTAAACGCCCTGGTTGACCCGCTCAGCGGTCGTGCTTTCAGGCGCGACAGAGACTTTGATCGGATCATCCAGATATTGTGAGGCGAGCTCTGAAATAGCCTTCGGCATGGTGGCTGAAAAGAGCAGCGTCTGGCGCTTGGTTGGCACCTTGCCGACAATTTTGCGGATGTCATTGATGAAGCCCATGTCGAGCATTTGGTCGGCCTCATCGAGGATCAGCACATTGACATGGTCGAGTGACACGGCCCCCTGCCCCATCAGGTCGAGCAAGCGGCCAGGCGTCGCAACCAGTATATGACAGCCTTTTTGCAGGTCGCGGATCTGACGATTGATCTTCACACCGCCGAACACGACATGCGTCACACAATCCATGAATTTCGAATAGTCGCGGAAACTGTCGCCAATCTGTGCGGCCAGTTCGCGGGTTGGGGCCAGGACGAGCACGCTAGGCAGCTTCGGTTGGCGCGTCTGACCGGAGGCCAGAACAAAGCTAAGCGTTGGCAAGGCAAAGGCCGCCGTTTTGCCGGTGCCGGTCTGGGCAATGCCGAGCAGGTCCTTGCCTTTGAGCAGGTGCGGAATCGCCTGCGCCTGGATCGGCGTCGGTGTATCATACCCCTGGGCATCAATGGCTTTCATGAGCTGCTTGTGCAGCCCGAGATCTAAGAATTTTGTCACTTGGAATCTTTCAAATAAACGACCGCTCGCGAAAATCGCTCCAGCAACCGTGTGGCGTTGGAACGACCCGCGTGAAATGGGACGAGATTTTTCTGTAGTGGCTGAAGGGGCTGCTCAATTTCACCGGCGAATCCGGCAAAGGCGCTTCACGCTGCTGACCCCATGCGCGATTGGACGCGCTGTCACACCACCCTAATGCAGGCAGACAGGTAAACCGTCAATGAACACACTGCTGATTATGCCGGGGCGGCGTCAATCACTTCAAACTGTGCGGTGCGCCGTCCGTTCCACTCATTATCTTTCAACCGCCCGACCAGGTGCACGCGTCCGCGCTGCAACAATGCATCCCCCAGCGGCGTGCCGATACAGCGCCAGACCAGGCATTCAACACGGGCTCCGGCATCTTCGACGGTTAGTTTCAGATGGTTTTCACCGATTGGACGCGTATAAGTCACTTCAACATCGCGCAGTGCGAAGACCGGCTGTGGGGCGCCCTGCCCAAACGGACCAAGCGTTTCGATCTGGTCGAAAAGCTCCGGTGTAACCTGACCTGTCGCCAGTAGAGCATCGATGACCAGCTCGCGCGCCGCCGCGCGTTCTTCTTTGAACTCGGACATATGCGCCTTCATCCACGTTCGCAGCGCGTCTAGCTGATCCGGCTCCAGGCTCAAGCCCCCAGCCATGGCATGGCCGCCGCCAGACAGGATCACACCTTCGCGTGCCGCGGCCGCAATCGCGTCACCAATATTCACGCCATGGACCGATCGTGCCGACCCCTTGGCCACCGGGCCAAGCTCGTCTCCCCAACCGATAACTATCGCAGGCAGGTGGAACCTGTCCTTCAGGCGACCCGCGACAATCCCGATCACGCCCGGATGCCAGCCCTCACCGGCGGCGATCAGCACCCCGCAATCTGGATCGGCCTCAATCTGCTTCTGGGCCTCAACCACGGCCTGTTCGAGAATGGCGCTTTCGACCGCCTTGCGCTCATCGTTCAGCGCGTGCAGGCGTTCGGCCAATTCCAGCGCTTCCTTGCGATCATCAGTGGCGAGCAATTTGGCCGCGAGCCACGGGTCCCCGACGCGTCCCCCGGCATTCAGGCGCGGGCCAAGCACGAAAGTTGCGTGATAGACCGTCTCGATCGTTCCGATCCCAGCCACGTCGGCGAGCGCACGCAGGCCTGTATTGGCCCCGCGTGAGAGGATTTTCAGGCCCTGCTTCACGAAAGCTCGGTTGGCGCCGCGCAGCGGTGACATATCGCAAAGCGTGCCGAGGGCACACAGATCAAGCCAGGCCAGGATATCTGGCAGGCCACCCTCTGGCGCAATTCCGCGTTGGCGCGCCAGCTTGTTCAGTGCCGCCACGAAGACATATACCACGCCAGCCGCTGCCAGGTGGCCTTGGCCGGACGTGTCATCCAGCCGGTTCGGATTGACCAGCGCCGCAGCTGGTGGCGGATCTCCCCCCATCAGATGGTGATCAATCACGATGACGGGCAGATCGATGCGCGCAGCTTCCTCCAGCGCCTCGCGCGCCGCGGCGCCGCAATCAACAGTGATCACCAGCTCAGACCCGGTCTGCTTGAGCGCCTGGAACGCTGCCGGGCTTGGCCCGTAGCCTTCTTTCAGCCGATCCGGCACGTATAGGCCGAGCTCGCGCCCCCAGGCCCGGAAATAGCGCGCAAGAATGGCTGAACTCGTCCCACCATCGACATCATAGTCAGCAAAAACTGTGACCTTCGTTCCTGCAACCAGCGCATCGAGCACCTGCTCTGCTGCCTTCTCCATATCGGCAAAACTCGCCGGGTCAGGAAAGGAGGTCCGCAAGGTCGGGTTCATAAAATCGCCCACGGCTTCAGGCGACACACCGCGCGGTGCCAACAATCTCGCCAACAGGTCAGACCCGCCCAGATGCGCAGCCAGTTGCCGCACCACGGCATCATCGGGCGACCTTAGCGTCCAGTGGCGCCCGCCATAGGATTCAGAAACGGAAAACATTGCCTGCCCTTATAAAGGGGAGTCGCGCTTTCAGGGAATGGTGCGCCCTGCGCCAATGCTCAGGCGCGGTGATAAGACTTGATCTTGCGCACCATGCCGTCAGCAGAACTCATCACCAGCGTATCTGTGGTGATGATACCGCCACGCCGCGTCACGCCATCAACCAGACCACCCTTGGTCACGCCTGTAGCGCAGAACACCGTTTCGCCAGAGGCCAGGCCATTAAGGTCGTACTTCTTGTCATAATCGGTGATCCCGGTGCGGTCAGC
This sequence comes from uncultured Henriciella sp., assembly GCA_965367765.1. GTDB lineage: Bacteria > Pseudomonadota > Alphaproteobacteria > Caulobacterales > Hyphomonadaceae > Henriciella. The sequence goes on along the minus strand of CBDUKI010000201.1, from coordinate 373 downwards.
ACGCTTGCGTTCGTCATCATTTCGGAACACCAGGCGGCCCTGCATCTGACCACCGACACATTTCAGCGCCGCCGCAGCCAGCACACCTTCAGGAGCACCGCCGGAACCGACATACATGTCGACACCGGTTGATGGGTTGGTTGTGTTGATCACGCCTGCCACATCGCCATCACTGATGATCGCGATACGCGCACCGACGGAGCGCAAGCTTTCAATGATCTCGGCATGGCGCGGACGGTCGAGCACACAGGCTGTCATCGCTGAAACCGGCACACCTTTGGCCTTGGCTAATTCGGTAATGTTCTCACCAGCATCGGCATCAAGGTCGATCACGCCCTCATCATAACCAGGACCAATGGCAATCTTGTCCATG
>CBDUKI010000200.1:0-4978 GCA_965367765.1 uncultured Henriciella sp. | reverse complement strand
TGCTTGGCCCGTGCGGTGGCTTCCTGAAAGATGTCGATGCGCGGGTCACCATAATTTGAGCGCCCGTCGCCGAGGATGATCAAGGTCGTGCGCCTGTCGATGTCTTGCCAGTGGTCGGTCTTCAGGTCCGACAGGGACTGGCCATAATCAGTGGAGCGCATGCCCACCGTATTGATGATCTTGTCCATGGCGGGGTTGAATTCTTCATTCTCCAGCGTGTCGGAGACATCTTCCAGCCGGCCAGAAAATGCAAAGCTTTCAATGTCTGGCACCACATCATTGAGGCTGTAGAGCAGCATCAGGAAGAAGCGAACCACCTGGGCGACAGAGCCGGACACATCGCAGATCGCGACAATCTTGGGCCGGTCACGCTTTTTCTGCTTCCAGGACAGGTCGAAGGGCACGCCGTCGAACCCGGCATTCGAGCGCAGCGTCCGGCGTACATCCAGTACGCCGCGATTCTTTTTCCGCCGCCGCCGCGAATGTTTGACGGCCAGGCGTTTGGCCATCTTTTCGACCAGGACACGTACGCGTTCCAGATCGCGCCGATCCAGGCTGGATATCGACTTTTCGGACAGGAAGTCCTGGCGGAACAGCTCGGTCGCCCCGGCCCCGAACGTATCAAAGGCCTGTTGGGCATATTCGCGGGTGCGGGAGAACATCTCCTTGCGCCCATCAATCAACTCCTGGGCACGCGCCTCACCCTCCGGAGTGCGTTCGCGGAAGGCGCTCATCATCTCTGATTCAAGTCGATCCAGACCCATGGATTTCAGCATTTGCTGGGCATAATAGCTAACCTGGGTCGAGAACTGGATGTCCGTCAGCCCGACATCACGGCTGGCTTGTTGCAGGGCCATGGCCATTTGCGCTTCGTCACCCGATTCCAGCAGGTCGAGCAGGTCTTCCGGCGTCTCGCTGCCACCATCATCGTTTTCGGATGGGTTGGCCGGGGGCGGGCTGGATGGGGCCTGCGAGAAATAGAGGTCGAACAGGCGGTCATGGGCGACCTGCTCAGTAGGCGACTTGGCCAGCACGCAGCGCAGCGTGTCGGCCAGCAACGTCCGGTCGCCATAGCCGATCAGTTTGACCGCATTGGCCGCATCAATGGCTTCACCGGTCGATACCCGTACATCGGCTGAGCGCAGGGCGCGAATGAAGTCTGTAAGGACTTGCTCGGCCATGGATCAGGCCTTTGCAGGCTCGCGATAACCCGGCTCTGATGCCTTGGCGCTTTCACGCGCCAGGGTGCGCAGGTCACGATCAACGGACTGGATATCACTCTCGTGCTTGAGCAGGACATTCAGCGTCGAGCGCACAAGGCTCTCGTCCAGCTCATTGGCATGCATAAGGATCAGCGTGCGGGCCCAATCAACGGTTTCGCTGATCGATGGGCGCTTGCGGATATCCATATCCCGCAGGCCCTGGACGAAGGCCACAAGCTGCTTGAGCAGGTCGTCGGACACATCCGGCACCCGGGCACGGACAATGGCGCGCTCGCGTTCGGCTTCCGGAAAGTCGATATGCAGGTGCAGGCAGCGGCGTTTGAGGGCATCGCCCAGCTCGCGGATATTGTTCGAGGTCAGGATGACCAGCGGCGCGACATTGGCGCGGATCGTGCCGATTTCCGGCACGGTGACCTGATAGTCTGACAGCACTTCCAGCAAATAGGCTTCAAACTCCTCATCGGACTTGTCGATCTCGTCGATCAGCAGGACCGAGCCACGATTCTGTTTCATAGCCGTCAGGAGCGGGCGCGGCTCCAGGAAGGTTTCCGAGTAGAACAGGTCTTCAAAGCTGTTGAGCTTGTTGAAGGCGGCATCGAGTGTTGCCGCGCCATCCATCACGTCGGCCAGTTTTTCTTTCAGCAATTGCGTATAGAGCAGTTGCTTGCCGTATTTCCACTCGTACAGCGCCTTGCCTTCATCCAGGCCCTCATAGCATTGAAGCCGGGTCAGCGTGACATCCAGAAAGCGCGCCATGGAGGCGGCGAGATCGGTCTTGCCGACGCCTGCCGGGCCTTCAATCAGGATCGGTTTGCGCAAATGATGGGCGAGATAGATCGCGGTGGAAATCTCGCGTGTGGAAATATAGCCAACCGAGGCCAGGCCTTCGGTGATGGCGTCAATCGAAGTCAGGACTTCATAGCCGGTTTTCGTCGTCTTGGTCATGACGTTGACGTAAAGGTTCATTTGGCCTGCTGCAATCCTGTCGCCGGGGGAGGCAGCGGCAATTCATGTCACTCCTGCGGCGGCGACCAGGGCGTGCAGGTGACCGGCTGGGCATAGATATCAGCGACCAGGATCGTGCCTGTGCCGGTCTGGGTATCGATGCTCAGGACCGCGTCCGCCGTCCAGCTGGATTGGCTGGAAAAGTCGAGATCCAGCCCGGTATAGGTGGTAAAGCGCCCGGCATGGGCAACGCTGGTCGGCGCGCCCTGCCAACAGCCCGTATAGGCACAGAAGCTGACTTCATCGTCAGTGACGTGAATGTCCATCGGCGTGAACGCATCGGCCGCCGTACAGGTGTCACCCTCACAACCGATCTCAAAACTGTAATTGCGGCAGTTCCAGCCGGTGTCTTCCTCGCCGCCGCCAGCATGGGCCGGGCTGCAAAAAGCGGTGGCCAGAACCGAAAGTGCCAAGACTGTCTGTTTCATCATTGTCTCCCTCACCATCCAATCAAGCCGCAAGTTTACGGCAAAACCGAGACCCCGGCACGCTAAAACACGCCCATGGCCAACCCCGCACCCAGCGCGGCACCAATCTCGCGGCATTTGGCGAGGTCACTTTCGCCAATCGTCTTGGGTGCCAGAATCTCGGCCTCGGTCTGGGCATGGGTACAGACGATGAGCGGCGGCTGGACGGTTTTCAGCCGCCAGCCCGTAGCGATCCGCGCGGTCTGGCGCACGGCATTTTCCCCGTCAGACCCGGCGCAGACCATCTGGGCATAGGCGCGCCCCTCTATCCGGCCAAGCACCGGATAATAGCAACGATCAAAGAACTCTTTCATCGCGCCGGACAGGGCGGCGAGGTTTTCCGGCGCCGCGAAAAGGTAAGCCCCGGCACCGAGCAGGTCATCCGGCCCGGCCGCTTCGGCACGCAATAGCCGGGTCTCGCCTTCGGCCTGGGCGGCCTCATACGCCGCTTCGGCCATCTGGCGCGTGCCGTCGGTGCGCGAATGATAGACGACCAGCAGATGTGACATCAGGTGATGGCCCGGTCTGCGGCATCCTGTTCGGCACAGATGCCGTCGACGAATTGCGCAAAACTGCGTGAATAGACGTGGCGCGTTTGCTGCCACCATTGGCGGATGGCCAGAGAAGAGAGCGTGTCGCGCAAGCGCGTCTCAGACCCGATCCACAATTCCTCTTCAAAGATGCCATAGCGGCGATGCAGGTGCAGCACTTCATAGTGGCGAAAGGCAATGCTCATGAAATTTGTAATGCGCAGCAATTCCGCCGGCGAATAATCGTTGATCGAGTGATGTTCCGTGTCGGCAAGCAGTTCGGCAAGGTCCGGGTTCTCGACCACCCGGCCAAAATTCTCTGACAGGAGCATGGCTGAGGTCTGGGCCGCGGCCATGCGGGTCAGGTGGGCGTTCTGGCGCAATTGTGCGCCGATGAAAGCCAGGGAAATCACCACCGCCGCCGAGGCGATGATGCTGGCAATGCTGGATAGCTGATCGAGTGACAATTCCGGCCCTCCCTGTTGTCTACGTTGAGGGTGCGAGGGTGAACGCGCGCCGTCAAGCAATAGCGCACGTTTGATTGCCTCATGGCTGGACGGCCTATGGGGTAGGGCAAGGCTAAGTTTTTTCTGGGGGGGCTCAAAGCAATTGGCCTGAAAGGTCCAGCCAATCCTTGTTATGGGTTTCGATCAATTCGACCTTCCACTGGCGTTTCCAGCGTTTCAGGCGGCGCTCCATCTGCGCAGCGGCGGCCATGGAATCGAAAGACTCGAACCAGACCAGCTTCGTGCAGCCATACCGGGTCGTGAAGTCTGCGCCCGCACCTTGTTTGTGGTCACCAACCCGGCGCGGCAGGTCGGAAGCAGAGCCGATATAGATCGCGCCATTCTTGCGATTGGCCATCATATAGGCCGCGATAAAGTCGAAACGTGCCATTCCCTCACCCCGTCACGCTTTGCACGGCAGCGCAGCTGACCGTTCAATTCATTTCATGACGTTGCTAGAATAGGCTCAGGGCTTGGGTGCGTCGGTCGCAAAACTCTGCGCGTTTAAGGGGTACTAACTATCGCATAGGCGATTTCGGTACGTACACGGTGAGCGGTTTCACCTTGAACAGATAAAAGAGCTGCTAACCAGGATATCTGAGCTTCGCAAAGGCTCTCATCATCAGCAGTCGGTGTAGCAAGTGAATTCAAAAGTGACTCTGTGCCGCCATTGCTAAGCCAGTGAGTGCGTACTGCATCCCAGTCTTCTTCATCAGGTTGGTCTGTAACCATATTGCCTGCCCGTCCGTCGGCTATAGCTTTGAAAACGGCCATAGCCTCGCGCTGAACAGGCTCAAGATAACCCGCAATTTTTTCGTGTTCGCGCGCAGGAATGCCAAGAATGTAAGTGTTGCAAAGTGATTTGTCCTGATCCTGGCTCAATGCTACCAGCGTGTCATATTTGGTCTGAAACAGGGTGAGGATACTTTGTTCGCTTGCTCTACGTACCATAGGTGCAAATTCGATTCTGAGGTTGCGAGTGAACTCTCCGCCTTGTGGGGCTATCTGCGTTTTTGTCCAATCCCGGCGATGTTGCACAACTTTATCAACCATCGTGGCAAACCGTTCAGGGAATTCTTGCTCAAGATGCCGCGTTAGCTCGTGTTTTCTGAGTTCAACCAAATAGTCCCGTCGAAAGGATTCGTCAGTCTGGCCAGACGGGACGAACGCTTGTCCAACAGCGGCAGCAATCGCTGCGCAGGCTCCGACCCAGTTCTGGGGCTTTTTTGCTTTTAAGACTTGTGCGA
>CBDUKI010000199.1:0-5046 GCA_965367765.1 uncultured Henriciella sp. | reverse complement strand
AACCCAGCGCCGGGTCAAGAAAAAAAACCGCCAGCTGACGATCAAGGGGGCCAGTGGCAACAACCTCCAGAACGTAACGACGACCATCCCGCTGGGCACGTTCACAGCCATTACGGGGGTTTCGGGCGGCGGCAAGTCGACCCTGATTGTCGAGACGCTGTACAAGGCACTGGCGCGCAAGCTGAACAAGGCCTCAACCGCCCCGGCCCCGTATGACAGCCTCGAAGGCCTGCACCATCTCGACAAGGTGATTGAGATCGACCAATCACCAATTGGCCGGACCCCGCGATCCAACCCCGCCACCTATACCGGCGCGTTCGGCCCGATCCGCGACTGGTTCGCCGGCCTGCCCGAAGCCAAGACGCGCGGCTACAAGCCGGGCCGGTTCTCATTCAATGTGAAGGGCGGGCGCTGTGAAGCCTGCCAGGGTGATGGTGTCATCAAGATCGAGATGCACTTCCTGCCGGACGTCTATGTCACCTGCGACACCTGCCACGGTCAGCGCTACAATCGTGAAACCCTGGAAGTGCTCTACAAGGGCAAGTCGATTGCCGATGTGCTCGACATGACGGTTGAAGAAGCGCAGAAATTCTTTGCGGCAGTGCCATCCATCAAGTCGAAAATGGATACGCTGGCCCGGGTCGGCCTGACCTATATCAAAGTGGGCCAGCAGGCGACGACCCTATCGGGCGGCGAAGCCCAGCGCGTTAAACTGGCCAAGGAATTGTCCAAGCGCGCCACCGGGCGCACCGTCTATATCCTTGATGAGCCGACGACCGGCCTGCACTTCGATGATGTCCGCAAGCTGCTGGAAGTGCTGCATGAACTGGTCGAGACCGGCAACACGATCATCGTGATCGAGCACAATCTCGATGTCATCAAGACGGCTGACCATATCATCGACCTCGGCCCGGAAGGCGGTGATGGCGGCGGGCGGATCGTGGCCGAAGGCACGCCGGAACATGTCGCCACGGTCAAGGAAAGCTGGACCGGCAAATTCCTCGCCGAAACATTCAAGCGACAGGATGAACGCCAGGCGCGTCAGTCTGCGACCGAAACTAAAGCCAAACCGAAGAAGAAGCCTGCCGCCCGGCGCAAGAAGAAAACCGACGCCTGACCCGGGCGAGCGGCGCTAATCGTTGCCGAACCGGCCCCGTTGCAAATCGTCGCTCAACTTCACGGTTTCAGGCTGACCGCTGAGGCGGTGGCGATAGACCTGGGTATTCTCAAGGACGCGCTGGACATAATTGCGGGTCTCGCTGAACGGGATGAATTCCACCCAATCGATCGGGTCGACCTCACCGGCGCGCGGATCACCATAATCGCCGATCCACTGACGCGGGCGAGAGGCCCCGGCATTATAGGCCGCTGCGGTCATGATATAGCTGCCATTGAACTGGCCCAGCAGCGTGTCGAGGTGAGCCCCGCCAAGCGTCATGTTGTAGCCCGGGTCATCGGTCAGCCATGAGGTGCGGAATGGCAGCCCCTGACGACGCGCTTCATAGCGCGCGGTGCGCGGAATGAACTGCATCAGGCCGCGCGCATTCGCATGGCTATAGGCATTCGGGTTCATCTCGCTTTCCTGACGCGCCAGGGCCAGCATCAAGGACCGTTCAACCTGTGGCTCCTGCAAGAGCGGATAGGAGACGACCGGATAGGCCGCATCGGACGCGACCACGCCCTTGGCCAGGCCAGCCTTGGCCCCGCGCACACCGATATCGGAATAATGATATTCGCGCCCCAGCTCGGCCAGCAGCTCGAAATCAGCTGAACGGACCAATTGGTCATCCAGGTGATAGGCGAACTTGCGGAAAGCTGAATCCCAGCCATTTTCGGCGAACAGGCGCATCGCCTGGACCAGCTGTCGGCCATCGAAGGCAGCCCGGTCCGCCGCTGTGATCGTCATGGTTTGCGGCAACGAGATCGTGCCCAGCATGGCCTTCTCAGACGCCAGCTGCCCATAATAGGTGAACCGGAACTCGGCTGCCGAGGCATAGGCCGCCTTGGCCCCTTCCTCATCATTCAAGGCCTCTTTCGCGCGGCCAATCCAATAGCGGGCTCGCGACAGGCTGATTGGGGTTCCGACACCGGTTTCCAGGCGCTGGAAATGTTTCAGGGCACGTGCCGGGTCATTCTGGTGACGCAAGGCAATCCACCCGGCGGTCCATTCTGCTTCGGCAAAGTCGCGCCCACTCTGCATGCCATGCGGCGCAGACAGATCATAGGCGAGATCAAAGTCTCCATCCTTAAGCGCGGCCCGAACGGCGATATTGCGCTCACGCCAGAGCCGCGACCGGCCGGCAGGCGGCACGCCATTGCCGTCAATCTCACGCAGCAAGGGGGCCACGCCACTCGTGACACGCGCTTTGCGACGCCATACGGCACGGTCGAACATGAAACCCGGATGGCTCTTCAGTTCACCTGAAACCGCAGAAACGGCGGCATCCACACCACGCGCCCGGCGGATCAGCCGTGACCGGGCATCAACCATAGCGCGCCAGTCTGGCGTCAGTAGCGGGCTGATCTTTGATGCCGCGCTCGTTTGCTGGGTCCACAACAGGAAATCGACGCGCAGACGATGGTCTGCCTGGGTCAGTTCATCGCCATAGCGCGCCAGGGTCTGATTGGTCAGGAAGGGGGTCAGCGTACGGCCATGCCAGGCCTTGCGAACCTCTTTCAGTGCCGCGTCACCCTGCCCCAGGGATTCCAGCGCCTGGGCCAGGACAAGATGTCCGGCACCGCTTTGCGCACCATCATGGCTGGCGAACCAGTCGATCCGCGCCTGCTGGCCGAGAGCAGACAGCTCCAGGCGCTCTTCGGCACGGGCACGAATGGCCTCAATCTCGGGCCAGTCAGCCAGATCGGTGAGGGCCTGGTTGAGATCATCAAATGACATCGCCGGATCACGGCGCGCGCGATACCAGGTCAGGATATTGCGGGCCGCTGGATCATTGATCTGGCCCTCAAGCGAGCGCACGCGCGACCAGTTGCCAGAATCAACCGCCTGCAGGCCATCGCGCAGCAAACCCGCATCGCGGGTTGAAACAACATCCGAGGCGGCGATCAGGTCCGGCTTGAGGCTGGGTGGGGCGGGCAATTGTGCAGCCGCCGCGAACCCAGCCGTCAGTACGGCACAGAATCCGAAGGTCAAAATTCCTGAAAAGGCCTGGCGCATCTTCTGTGTCTGTTTCCTCATATCCAAAACCGTTGCTAGGTTATCATTATTGATTATAGCGCGTATATGTCCAAAGTCTGGCGGGATTGTCCTCGCTGCAACCCAAAGTGTGTTTCTGACAGATGTTTCATGGTTCCATTCCTGCGCTGATAACCCCTTTCAAGAATGGGGCCATCGATAGAGAGGCATTTGCGAACCTGGTTGAAATCCAGATCGAAGGTGGCTCCAGCGGGCTTGTGCCATGCGGCACGACCGGCGAATCAGCCACCCTGTCCCATTCTGAACACCGAGAAGTTGTCGAATTGTGTATTCAGGTCGCGGGTGGCCGGGTTCCGGTGATTGCCGGGGCCGGATCCAATTCGACACAGGAAGCCATTGAGCTTGTCGAGCATGCCAAAACCGTTGGCGCCGATGCCGCGCTGGTGATCTGCCCCTATTACAACAAACCCGATCAAGCTGGGCTGGAGGCGCACTTTCGCGCCATCAATGATGCCGTCTCAATGCCGGTCTTCCTCTACAATGTGCCCAGCCGCACCGCCTGTGACCTGCTGCCTGAAACGGTCGCCCGGCTCGCCAAGCTGCCCAACGTGATCGGCATCAAGGATGCGAGTAATGATCTTGGCCGGGTCTCGAAGCACGCTTCGCTGACCCATGGCGAACAGTTCTATCAATTGTCGGGTGAAGACCCGACGGCGCTTGGCCATCGCGCCATGGGTGGGCTGGGATGTATCTCGGTCACGGCCAATGTCGCACCGGACTATTGCGCCGCCATGCATGCCGCCTTCGATGATGGCGACCTGGAAACCGCGCAAGCCATCGAAGCGCGCCTGATCGACTTGCACCAGGCGATGTTTCTCTCCCCTTCGCCCGGTCCGGCCAAATATGTCCTGGCACGCCAGGGTCTGTGCCAGCCAGACGTCCGCCTGCCGATCATTGGCCCGGATGAGGCAGCTCGTGAACAGATTGATGCCGCGCTGGCCAAAGCGGGCCTGGGCTGAGCCATGGCCAAGAAGTCCCAGACAAAAGGACGGTCTGATGGACTGGTCGCGGAAAATCGCCGGGCCAGGTTCGACTATGCCGTGGAAGACACACTGGAAGCTGGCCTCATGCTCGTCGGCAGCGAGGTCAAATCGCTACGCAATGGCAAGGCAAACATCGCCGAATCCTATGCCTCGGTCGAAGAGGGTGAGCTGTGGCTGATCAATGCAGACATCCCGGTCTATGCCGGGGCCAACCGCTTCAACCACGAGCCGCGGCGCAAACGCAAATTGCTGGTCTCGAAACGTGAGAAACAGAAGCTGGCCCAGGCGGTCGAACGGGCCGGTCGCACGATTGTGCCACTGAAACTGTATTTCAATGACCGCGGCCTGGCGAAACTGTTGATCGGCCTGGCCACCGGCAAGAAGCATCACGACAAGCGCGAAACCCAGCAGAAGCGCGACTGGCAACGCCAGAAGGCGCGGATCATGAAAGACGCCTAGGCGGCCTGAAGCACTTTGGCATAAAGCCCCGCATCGACATTGCCGCCGGTCAGCATGACGCCAACGCTCTGGCCCTTCGCGACCTCTGGCATGGCAAACAAGGCCGCGGCCAGGGCTGCTGCGCCACCCGGTTCAACGACGACTTTAAGGTGACGAAAGGCCAGGCGCATGGCCTCGAAGACCTGTTCATCCGTCACCGCGAAGCCACCCGAGACCAGGCGGCCGCAGACCTGCCAGGTCAGCTTACCCGGTTGCGGTGTCAGGATAGCATCACAGATTGACCGCGTGCCTGGCGCGTTGGCGGTAATCTCACCCGCCTCTAGAGAGCGACGCCAATCATCGTGACCTTCGGGTTCAGCCGTCCACAAGCGCGTGTCCGGGCTTTCTCCT
>CBDUKI010000198.1:0-5054 GCA_965367765.1 uncultured Henriciella sp. | reverse complement strand
CAGACTGGTCAGACCCGATTGCCTATTCTGACACTATGATGACCCGACGCAGCGAAGATGGCGCGCTTAACCCGGTTGAAGCTGCTCCGCTGATCAACCTGCCCAATGACGCTTACAAGGCGCGCTGGCCCGGCATGCATGAACGTCTCGTCTCGGAGGTTCAGGAAGAGGCAGAAGCCAAGCCGCAAGGCAAGAAGGCGACGGTCTATCCGACGATTGAACCGCTCTATTTCTCGGCTGAACCTGCCGCCATGGCCGATCTGGTCACCCGTCTGATCAAGAAAAAGAGCTGGGAACTTGTTAAACCAGCGCCGGAAAATATCGCTGACCTGGACGAGTTTCAGATCGAAGCGACAGCCACGTCTGGTTGGTTCGGCTTCAAGGATGACATCGCGATCCGCATCCGTGCGGTTGAAGGAGCGGTTCGGGTCGACATGCGTTCGGTCAGCCGGGTTGGCCTTTCAGACCTTGGTGCCAATTCCAAACGTGTAGCCGGCTTCATGAACGAGCTGAAAGACCGCGGCAATGGTCGCCTGGCGCCCTAGGCTGGGCGGGCCTAGCCAGCGTTCACATCAACCAGTGCAAATGTGCTTCGGACCGTTGGCAGGTCGCTGTCACATCTGACGCGGCCTTCATTGATCAGCTTCATCATGTGACCCAGCACTGACATGCAGGCCGCCGGGAACAAGCGCTCTTCAAGGCCAATATACATGGCCTCAACCATGGTCGGGATAGAGGTGACACCGGCCTTGAGCTGGGCCAGAACACCGTCTTCACGGTCCTGTCTGTGCTGGCGATAGGCCTGGATGAATTCCTTGACGAATGCCTGGCCTTCGACCGGTGCGCCATGTGTCGGCCACAGGATATCGAAATTGCGCGCCTCGATCTTGTCGAGACTGTTGAAATAGTCCGTCATGTTGCCGTCCGGCGGCGCGACGATTGTGGTCGACCAGCCCATGATATGATCGCCGCTCATGCAGGCATTCTCTTCCTTCAGGTCGAAGCAGAGATGGCTGCACGTGTGGCCGGGTGTCTCAATCGCTTCAAGCGTCCAGCCTGGCCCGCTAAACGTGTCGCCATCCCTGACCATTTCATCAGGTGAGAAGCTGACATCATCTTCTGAGCCCAGTTCACCCTTGGCCGTCAGTTTTCCGCAATCCTTCGCGTAGACCTTGCAACCAGCCCACTCGGCCAGCGGGCGGGCCAATGGCGAATGGTCGGAATGGCCATGGCTGACAAGCACATATTTCACGGTCTCGCCCTCAAGCGCGCTTTTCAGCGCCTCGAAATGCGCCTCGTCGATCGGGCCGGGGTCGAGCACGGCCACCTCACCCTTGCCAACGATGAATGTTCCGGTGCCGACATAGGTGAACGGGCCTGGATTGTTAGCAATGACACGGCGCAGCAGCGGTGAAACTTGATCAACTCGTCCATATTCAAAGTCGATGTCGCGAATGAAGGGTATTGTCATGGAGGAACGCGGTCTCTTCTTGTTAGGCTCTCTGGCCTCTTGCCATTCCGGTCTTGTCAGATCTTCCTCGGCGCGAACGCGGCAACAAAGGCCTTGGCCATCCGTCGGGTCGACTTGAGCTTGTCGCCCAGCTTCAAGGCCACTGGCGGGCCCATATCGGTCTTGTTCGCGTCGACAATATAGATCTTGCCGGACGCATTATCGCGTAGCACGTCAACCCCGCCCCATTCCAGTCCGATTTCGGCTGCAAAGCGCGTGATCACGTCAATTTCATCTGGCGTGTACGCATTTTCCGGCGTGTCGAGGATGACATCGACATTCTCATTCAGGAAACGGCGACCGACTGGGCGGCGCTTGCGAAACACGATGGCCGGCTTGCCGCCGCAGATACAGGCGCGCAGATCTTCGATCAGCCCGCCCTCGATCTCATTGTCGACCAGCACTTGATACGTCTTGTCCGCCAGCGGTTCATCCAGTGGTCCTTCGAGAATACGTCCGTCATGACAGGCATTCTTCTCGGATTTCTCGACCATTCGGCCGGTATAGCTTGTCGGATCGACCGCCAGCCCATAGCCAGAGGCCCGTTCGAACGCCTGTGCGACCACGGATTTTGAAATGTCATTGCAGCCGAAATTGACCAGGCGGGCGCCAGGCTTGGTTTGCGGCACTTCATTGCTGGTCTGCGTCGTGTCGTCGAACTGGAAGACAATGTCAGCCTTGCTGACATCGGAGATCAGCTTCGCCCCGGAGGCATGCATGACCGGCCAGATAAAATACCATGGGCGCGGCTTGTCGGGCGAAAAGGCGATCGTTGGCCGCTTGTGCCCGGTCAGCCGACGCCAGGTGCGCCAGGATTGGGCCAGCGTATAGAAGGTCAGCCAGGTGAAGATGTCATTGGCCAGGTTCTTGTTCGCAGGGACGCGGTGACCTGTTTTCTTGACCAGCCATGCGCCATCTTCGTACTTGAAATCCGTCAACCAGTTTCGTGACATTCACTTGCTCCCTGCACTGACAGCGTGCGGATGTGCGAAAAGTCGCACGTGCGGCTGTAGCGATCAACCTCTGCAATGCTTTGAGCCGTTTGCAATCAAGCAATCACCCAGCCGGGACGGCTTATAGAAGCGGCTGCAGACTAGACAAGTCATAGCCCGCACCTGCGGCTGCATCGACTATGTCCTCACCTGCGCCCTGGCCTGCATGGGTCAATGCCCATGCGGTTATCGAGCGTGTTCCGGTTCGGCAGTAGGCCAGCACCGGAGCCGGGGCTTCAGCCAGGGCAGCGCCAATGCGCTCGAGGATTTCAGGGGTTGGCGCCCCCGAAAAAGGGATCGCAACAAATGTCAGTCCAAGCGCTTCGGCCCTGGCCCGGATCGCGCCCATGCGGGGCTGGGTGATTCCCCCTTCGCCATCCGGGCGGTTGGCCATGATGGTCTTGAAACCAGCCGCGGCGATCTCATCGACGTCTGATTCCTTGATCTGCGGTGCCACGGAAAATCCATCCGTAACCTTGCGAATATCGGCCATGGCCGTCCTCCAGTGTAGCTCGGCGTTGACAATAGCGCGCGCGGAGTGAACCTAGGAACTGTCACGTGGGCTGCCAAGTCTCGGCTGTAATAAGAATTGTGAATTCAAGGAGAAACCGTCTCTTGTCTGCGTTGCAAAGAAGCCTTAGCCGAATCCCCTGGGCCTATGTCGGGCGGCGCCTGCTGATTGCCATTCCGACCCTGCTGGTCATTGTCACTGTCGCCTTCTTCATGATGCGCATGGCGCCCGGTGGGCCTTTCGATGGCGAACGCAAGCTCAATGCCGCGACAGAGGCAGCTGTGAAGGCCAAGTTCGGTCTCGATAAGCCCCTGTTCACGCAGTATCTCGACTATCTCTGGGGCGTGCTTCACCTTGATTTTGGCCCGTCGATGAAAACCCTCGGCAAGAGCGTCAATGACCTGATCTCCGACGGCCTGCCGATCAGCCTGACCATCGGCTTCCTGTCGATGATTGTCGCCATGACGATCGGCACGGCGCTTGGCATCTTTGCCGGGCTTCGCCAGAACACGGCTGGTGATTATACCGTGATGGGTTTTGCCATGGCGGGGATTTCGATCCCGACCTTCGTGTCCGGCCCGATTCTCATCCTCATATTCGCCCTGGGGGCAGGGATTTTCGCGGTGGGCGGCCTCGGCACCTATCCGAATATCGGCATGACCTTGCACAACATGACCCTTCCTGTGATGACGCTGGCGCTGCCGCAGATTGCGATCATTTCCCGCCTGATGCGCGCCTCGATGATCGAGACCATGCGCTCGGGCCATATTCGCACCGCCAGGGCCAAAGGCCTGTCAGAGCGCGATGTCGTCCTCAAACATGCCCTGCCCTCTGCCATCCTGCCGCTGGTCAGCTATGTCGGCCCGGCCATGGCCCGGGTGATGACCGGTTCGCTGGTCATCGAGCGGATTTTCGGCCTGCCCGGCATGGGCAGCTATTTTGTCGATGGCGCCATCAACCGCGACTATACCTTGGTCATGGGGGCCCTGATCATCTACGCGACGCTGATCGTGATCTTCAACCTGATTGCGGACGTGCTCTATGCCCTGCTCGACCCGAAAGTGAAGTATGACTGATGAGTGATGCCATGGACCTGACCGGGCGCAAAGAGCCCCTTGAAAAAGCTGTCGCCGGCGGCCGCAGCCTCTGGGACGATGCCCGCATGCGCCTGATGCGCAACAAGGCCGCTGTGGTTTCGATGATCGTGCTTGGCCTGCTTGTCTTCATGGCCGTGTTCGGCCCGCTCCTCTGGGTGCATGATTACAAGACCATCTCGGCCCAGACCGAATTGCCGCCGACCCTGGACAACCTGCACATCCTTGGCACCGACACGCAGGGCCGCGACCTGTTTGCCCGCCTGATGGTGGGCCTGCGCATCTCGCTCGCCGTGGGCATTGTCGCGACCATTGTTTCGCTGCTGATCGGCGTGACCTGGGGCGCGATTGCCGGGTTTGTCGGCGGGCGCGTGGACAATATCATGATGCGCTTTGTCGATGTGCTCTACGCGATGCCTTTCATCTTCTTCGTCATCCTTCTGCTGACCGTTTTCGGACGCAACATCATCCTGATCTTTGCCGCCATCGGGGCGGTGGAATGGCTGACCATGAGCCGGATCGTGCGCGGCCAGACACTGGCCATCAAGAACATGGAATTCATTGAGGCGGCGCGCGCTACGGGCGTGCCTTTCTTCACCATCATTCGCCGTCACATCCTGCCCAATGTCGTTGGCCCTGTGGCCGTCTACGTGACGCTGACCATCCCGGTCGTGATCATGGCGGAAAGCTTCCTCTCCTTCCTCGGCCTCGGCGTGAACGAGCCGTTGACCTCGCTCGGCGTGCTGATCTCTGACGGCGCGAAAGAGATGCAGGACCGCCCCTGGACGCTGATCGCGCCGGCCCTGACCATGGGCATCACCCTCTTGTGCCTGAACTTTATCGGCGACGGCCTGCGCGACGCGCTCGACCCGAAAGACCGGTAAGCCTTTCAAGACAAGCGCCCGCGTTCGCACAAGCCGGTCTTGCACGTTGCTGCGGGCTGAATT
>CBDUKI010000197.1:0-5060 GCA_965367765.1 uncultured Henriciella sp. | reverse complement strand
CGCTTCAGGCCATCGACGACAAGGCCGGTGCCAACCTGGCGCGCGATGCCGCTGGCCAGCCATCCGGCCTGGTTGAAGCCACGCCGGGCAAGGCGGCGATAGTGCAGGGGGACGGGCACCAGGTAATCGGTCTCGGCCAGCACGTCCTGACCGGCCAGCACCATCCAGTTGATCAGCGTCTGCAAGCCGTCCCTGCGGGCGGCATATTTCAGGTCCAGGATGGCCTGGCGCGAAACATCATCATAGGCAATCGCCGCGCGGGCCTGGTTCCATGCGGGTGGGCGGGCCGCGCAAGCACCGCACAGATTGTCCGCGCCGAGGTCGATCTCAACCTCGGCGGCACAGCGCGCGCAACCGACGCCATTAAGGAAGTGCAGGCGGGCAAAGTCTTCCGGGCTGATCGCGCCGTCGCCCGGATGGCGCTCGCCAGAGAGGATGGAGCGCTGTGGCCAGATGAAACGCGCCAGAGACCGCAATCCGGCCTTTGCGGAACGGCCTGTCCAGTGCATACCCGGTTTCATGACCGCCAATCCCCCGCCCATCCTGTTCAATCCGAAGCTGATCGCGCGCCATCGTGATCGCGCCGCACCGAACTATGACGATCATGCCTTCCTGAAGACCCGCGAGTCCAGTCACCTTGTCGAGCGGCTTGGCGATGTCTCGCGGCGTTTCCCCCAGGCGCTCGATATGGGGGCGCATGACGGGCGGGCGGGTGCGGCGCTGCTGGAAAGCGGGCAGGTCGATGAGGTGGTTGCCATGGAACGCTCGGCGCGCATGGCGGATCTGGCGCTACAGCGGGGCCTGGAGGTGGTGTCCGCCAGCGAGGAAAACCTGCCCTTTCCGCCGGCAAGTTTTGACCTGGTGACGAGTGTGCTGGCCCTGCACTGGACGAGTGACCTGCCAGGGGCGCTGGTTCAGGTGCGACAGGTGCTTAAGCCGGACGGCCTGTTCCTGGCTTGCCTGTTCGGCGGCGGCACCTTGCAGGAATTGCGCACCGCCTTCATCGAGGCCGAGACCAGCCTGCTTGGCGGGGTCAGCCCGCGCATGTCACCGCTACCGGGTTTGCAGGATATGGCCGGATTGCTGCAACGGGCAGGTTTCGCCCTACCGGTGGCCGATGTCGAACATGTCACTGTGCGTTATGCCAGCCCGCTTCGACTGATGCACGATCTACGCGGCATGGCCGAACAAGCCGCTTTTGCCTGTCACGAGGGAAGTGTGTCGCGTCGTCCGCTGTCACGCCGGCTCCTGTCTCGGGTGCTGGAGGTCTATCACGACCAGTTCAGCGATGCGGATGGCAAGGTGCGGGCGAGTTTCGAGATTGTCTGGCTATCCGGCTGGGCCCCGGCGGCGGGCCAGCCCCAGCCGCTGCGTCCTGGAAGCGCGCGGGCGAGCCTCGCCGATGCGGTGCGCAAGATCGGCGAGGCTTGAGCGCGTCCGAGAATCCGGCAACGCTTCCTGCATGATCCGGCTATAGCCCTGCGGGGGAGGCGAGATGACGATACGATCAGGCATTGTCGGCGTATGGATTATCGCCAGCGGGGTGATCATTGCCTGCCTGTTCCTGGCCCGGAACATCCTGGCGCCATTTGCGATGGCCGTGTTCCTGTTTCTCGTGATCGAAGGGTTTGCGCGGGCGATTGATGAACGCTCGCAACTGCTCAAGCGCAGCCTGTCTCGAGCTGTGGCCATACTGGTTGTGCTGAGTGGGTTCATTGGGTTTATTGGCTTGCTGGCCAGCGGGGTGGCGCAGTTTGGCGGCCAGGCAGCGCTCTATGAGTCGAAGATCAATGGCATGATCGGGCAGATCTATGATCTGCTGCGTCTTGGCAATGCGCCGACATTGACCGAACTGGTATTCAACGCGTCCGGGCAGAAATTCTTCGGCACGATCGCCAATGCGACCAGCAGCCTGACCGGTGATCTCGTCCTGATCCTGATCTATGTGGCCTTCCTGTTCATGGCCCAGTCGGTCTGGCCGCACAAGCTGGACCAGATCTTTCCCGATACCGAACAGCGCGAACAGGTCCGCATCGTTGGGAACGAGGCGCGCAAGGGGATCGAGGTTTACCTGTGGACGCAGACGGTGATCAGCGCGCTGATTACGGCGCTGACCTATCTGACCATGCTGGCGCTGGGGGTCGAGAATGCGCTCTTCCTGTCTGCCCTGATCTTTATTCTGAACTATATTCCAACCATCGGGTCGATCGTGGCGGCAGCGGTGCCCGCCTTGTTTGCCCTGGTACAGCCTGATGTGGCTGCCTGGATTCCCGGCAGTGCGCCAAATGACAGCTATATCTTTGCCGGCCTGGTGCTGTTCGGGGTCAGTTTCTGGCAGTTCAGCATCGGCAATTTTGTGCAGCCACGAATCATGAGCGATACGCTCAACCTGTCAGCGCTGGTCGTGCTCCTGTCGCTGGCGGTCTGGGGCGCCATCTGGGGCATCCCCGGAATGTTCTTGTCAGCCCCCCTGACGGTCTTGATGATGTTGTTTCTGGCGCAATTTCGCGCTACATATTGGATCGCTGTCTTGCTCTCAGCGAACGGAACACCTTTGTCCCCCGATCCCGCTACAATTGTCATCAAAAATGACGAAACCGAGGGGGAATAATAGCGAACATTACAGTTTGTAGTGAATTTTTGACTTGGCAGTTAAGAGGGATCGCGCCATATAGAAGGCGTTGGGACAAAATTGTCACATTGATATCTGGCCTCCGCGTGCGTCCCCCCACCCAGCCTGCGGAATTGGCCAGTAGGGCCCGCTGAACATGTCCCCGTTCAGCGGGTCCGTCATTTCTACGACAGATTCAAGACACCTGTGTGCTGGCCTGCATGAAGCTGCGAACAGCGGTGGTTGCCAGGGCAAATTGTGCAAAAACCGGCTTGTTCGACGTGTACATTTTCAGGTCCGCGATCAGTTCCTTGCGCTGCTCGGCATTCGCCTGCAGCCAGTCCTGCGGATCATTGGTTTCCAGCGCGGCATGCACGGCCTCATTCTGCAATTGCTGCAGATCCCTGACCAACCGCCGGGTCGCCAGACGATCCCAATAAGGCATGGTGCGCAGGGCCTGGCGTGCCGCAGCGCGCAGACGATCCAGGAACAGGCTGTCGCCCACTGTCTGGCAGGTGGCGAAGGCGACGCGAATATTGACGTTCGACTGTTCGGCAATGCGTGACAGGTTGGGCAACTCGCCGAGCCACATGGTTGTCGCCACCCGGGTCGCCAGGCGTACCGTGACGCCCTGGCCGGAGAGTGAGCGAACCAGGCGATTGAAGCGCCCGGCCTCAAAACTGTTCAGCGCCTTTGGGGTCATGCCTTTCAGGGCTGGCAGGTGCGGTGACAACTCGTCGAGAATGTCGTTGACCGCATGGCCATTCTGGTTCTGCAACAGGCTGACCGCCATCTGCGCCATCGCTTCAGCCAGGACCGATTGCAGCTTGATCTGATGCTGGGCCGGGGCCTTGCAATCAAGTGCATCGATCTCGTCTTGCAGCGCTTCGACATCGAGCAGAACGCGCGCGGTTTCCAACGCCGCGGCGATTGACGCGAAATCGGCACCGGTCTGCTCGTGCAGGCGCAACAGCAGGACGGGGCCAGAAATATCGACTGAACGGTTGGCCAGGACTGTGGCGATGATTTCACGCTTCAGGCGGTGCCCCTGCATTGGGGCCTCATATTTCCGCAGCGCTTCAGGGAAATAGGCGCGCAGCGTGTCCACGAAGTGCGGGTCATCAGGCACGCTTGAGGCGGTCAGGTCGTCAAACAGGACGATCTTGGTCCAGGCCATGATGACTGCCAATTCCGGGCGGGTCAGCGGCTGGCCCTGGTCGAGCCGGGCCTGCATGTCGGCAGTGCTTGGCAAGCCTTCGACGGCGCGGTCCAGTACGCCGCGCGTTTCCAGTTCCACCATCAGGCGTTCCAGCGCATCATGGTCTTCGCGGGCGCTGTTCTGGGCCAGGCTAAGCGCAGCAGTCTGGGCATAATTGTGCCGCAGAACGTGGGTGGCGACATCATCTGTCATAGAAGCCAACAGCGAATTACGCTCGCCGCGAGGCAGTTCGCCCTGGCGCATGGCTTCGGTGCACAGGATCTTGATATTGACCTCATGGTCGGAACTGTCGACGCCCGCCGAATTGTCGATCGCATCGGTGTTCAGGCGACCGCCGGCCTGGGCGAACTCAATCCGCCCGGCCTGGGTCGCGCCGAGATTGGCCCCTTCGCCGATGACCTTGGCGCGCACCTGGCGGCCATCAACGCGCAAGGCATCATTGATCCGGTCACCCGCCGCGGCATGGGTCTCGTGGCTGGCCTTGATATAGGTGCCGATGCCGCCGAACCAGAGCAGGTCGCATTCGGACTTGAGCAGGGCATGGATCAGTTCGTCCGGGGTGATTTCGTCCCGGCTGAGGCCCGTCAGGGTCTTCATTTGGGCCGTCATCGGGATCGACTTGGCGCTACGCTCGAAGATGCCGCCACCCTCGGAGATCAGGGTCTGATCATAATCCATCCAGGTCGAGCGCGGCAGGTCGAACAGGCGCTGGCGTTCCTGCCATAGGCGCTCCGGCTCCTGTGGCTCCGGATCGATGAAAATATGCATGTGGTTGAACGCGGCTATCAGGCGCGTCTGCTGGGACAGCAACATGCCATTGCCGAACACATCACCGCTCATGTCGCCGCAGCCAATGACGCTGAAGGGTTCGGTCTGGATGTCGGTGCCGATCTCGCGGAAGTGTCGTTTGACGGCTTCCCACGCCCCGCGTGCGGTAATGCCCATCTTCTTGTGGTCATAACCGACGGAGCCGCCAGAGGCGAAGGCATCTCCAAGCCAGAAGCCGTGCGCTTCGGAAATCTCGTTGGCAATGTCGGAGAAAGTGGCCGTACCCTTGTCAGCCGCGACGACGAGATAGGGGTCTTCGCCATCCCAGATCGTGGTGTTGAGGGGGGCAACCACCTTGCCGTCGATCAGGTTGTCAGTGAGGTCGAGCAGGGCCGTGATGAAGCTGCGATAGGCGGCGATGCCGGCCTCGCGAATGTCTTCACGCGAGCCATGCAGCGGTAG
>CBDUKI010000196.1:0-5086 GCA_965367765.1 uncultured Henriciella sp. | reverse complement strand
TTCAAAGGCCAGCGCGATCCCGCTCATCAGGCCGCCACCGCCCGCACAGCAAACCAGATGGTCCAGCTGCGTCCCGGTCTCGGCCATCTGACAGGCAAACTCCAGCCCGCTCGTCCCCTGCCCGGCCATGATCATCGGGTCATCATAGCTCGGCACAAGGACGGCACCGCGCTCGCGCGCCAGGCCTTCGGCGATGTCCTCGCGATTGGTGATGTTGCGCTCATACGGATAGATTTCCGCGCCATCGGCCAGCACGCCCTCGGATTTCACCTTTGGGGCGTCTGACGGCATGACGATCAGCGCCGGCATGCCCAGGCGCTTGGCGGCGCGGGCAATTCCCTGGGCATGGTTGCCCGAGGAAAAAGCGACAACGCCATTGCGGCGTTCGGTTTCGCTCATCTGCAACAATCGGTTTGAGGCACCGCGTAGTTTGAAACTGCCGGTTTCCTGCAGGCACTCGGCCTTGATGAACAGCTTCGCGCCAGCCAGCTCATCCAGCGCATCGGCCTGCAGCACGGGCGTTTGGCGCACGAGACCGTTTAATCTTTCGCCCGCCTGGCGGACATCTTCATAGGTGGGGAGTGTGTTTTGCATGTTCGCGGCCTAGCAGGCCGACAACCGGCGTCAATTGCCAATCTGACTGGGTGATCGGCGTGGCTGGTTATGCAGTTGCCCGATAGGCCCGATACCAATCAACAAATTGCTGAATGCCTTCGCGTAGCGGGGTCTTCGGATCAAACCCGAAATCGGCCTGCATACGTGAAATATCGGCGCAGGTCTGGGTCACATCCCCGAGCTGCATCGGCTCCATGATCTTGTGCGCGCTCATACCCGTCGCACGCTCGATCTCGGCTATAAAATCCATCAGCGCCACTGGCTGGTTATGACCGATATTGTACAGCTTGTGCGGGCGCTCAAGGCCGGAAAAATCGATCTGGCCGAGCGCTATCGACAGGACCCCTGAAACGGCATCATCGATATAGGTGAAGTCGCGCTTCATCTCACCGCCATTGAAAACATGGATCGGCTCACCGCGCAGGATCTTTTCGGTAAAGGACCAATAGGCCATATCCGGTCGCCCCAGAGGGCCATAGACGGTGAAGAAACGCATGCCGACCTGCTGCAGCCCGTACAAGCGGGCATAGGCCAGGCTCATCAACTCGTCCGAGCGCTTGGTTGCCGCATAGAGCGAAACGGGCAGGTCAGCTGGAACATCTTCGCGGAATGGCGCAACCGCATCATCGCCATAGACCGAACTGGATGAGGCATAGGCCAGGAGCGGGCGCTTCGCCGCGTGGCGGCAGAATTCCAGCACAGCAAGGTGCCCGGTCAGGTTAGACGCTGCATAAGCAAACGGATTGTCGATCGAATAGCGCACACCGGCCTGGGCCGCGAGATGAATGACCCGGTCAACCTCATCGCGCACCGGCAATGCCAGCAGTGCGTCATGATCGGCCAGGTCCAGTTCGATGAAGTCAAATCCATCACGCCCGAGCAGTCCGCTCAGGCGTATCTGTTTCAAGGCAGGATCGTAATAATCGTTCAGGCAGTCGATACCGACAACGCCATGACCACCGTCCAGCAAGGCAGCGGCCACGTGCGAGCCGATAAATCCGGCAACACCTGTCACGAGAAACTTCATTCGATCTCCTGTCCTGGCCACAATAGCTGCAATCAGAGCGGGCGTAAAAGCACCCGCGCTGGCAGCCTGGCTCTAGGCGTTCACCGCCCTGACCATCGCCAATGCCTCTTGGGCAATTTCAGGATGGTCAATGGCATAGGCTAGTACGGCTTCGAAATAGCCGGCCTTAGAGCCGCAATCATAGTCCTGGCCCTCATACTCGAAGGCATAGAAGCTCTGCGTTTCCATCAGGCGCGCCATGGCATCGGTGAGCTGGATCTCGCCCCCTGCCCCGGCCCCCTGGTCCTCAAGCAGCTTGAAGATTTCCGGCTGCAGGATGTAGCGACCGGTGATCTTCAGGTTGGATGGCGCCTCTTCACGCGGCGGTTTCTCGACCATGCCGCTCATCTCGATCAGGCGGCCATCAGCAGCGCCCTTCGGGGCGATCACGCCATAGGACGAAACACGCGCCTCCGGCACCTGGTCTACAGCAATGATATTGCCGCCAACCTTGTTGAAGGCATTGACCATTTGCGCCGTGCAAGAAGTTTCCGCCTTGACCAGAACGTCAGGCAAGAGCACGGCGAACGGCTCGTTTCCGACAATATCCTTGGCGCACCAGACCGCATGGCCAAGGCCCAGCGGTTTCTGCTGACGCACAAAGCTGGCGGCTCCAGCTGGCAGGCGAGACGCCTCGACACTTTCCAGGATGGCCGATTTGTTCTTGCGGGCCAGCGCTTCTTCCAGCTCATAGGCGTGGTCGAAATAATCCTCGATAGCGCCCTTGTTGCGACCCGTCACAAATACAATGTGTTCGATCCCGGCGGCCAGAGCTTCATCAACAACATACTGGATGGCTGGTCGGTCGACCACGGGTAGCATTTCCTTCGGAACGGCCTTGGTCGCAGGCAGAACCCGCGTTCCAAACCCTGCAACGGGTAGAACAGCTTTACGAACAGACATTTGAGATCGGTCTCCAGTTTAGAACATGACCAGCTGGTTCAGCGCGAACCATGTCTGGCTATACAATTGTGCTCGGACCTGATCCAGCAAGCCATGTGCCAAGACAAGTCAGCATGACCAGCAAGGTGACATAGCGCGAAAGCATCTGTCGGCTGGCTGGGGCAAACTGCGCATGAAGGCGCGCCTGCAGCGCCCTGGCCGGAGACGGATGACTTGCCAGCGACGCCGCATCCAACCGGTCATCAATAACCGCGCCTTTGCGTGTTGTGACCTTATCCGACCCAGCTTCTTCAAGCTCGGGTTTACGCTTCGCATGCGCGGCCATGGCCTTGCTCCCTCTACATCAGGTGCCATTATGGCGGACAAGCCCTAACAGGCCCCTAAACCCCCTCTTGATCAAAGCGGGGTCAGTGTGTGCCCGCCATCGACCTTGATGGTCGAGCCGGTCATGTAGCTGCCCGCATCTGAGGCCAGCAGCAGCAGCGCACCGGACAGTTCCTCATAGTCGCCGAAACGCCGTGTCGGAATGCGCGTCAGCATGGCTTTGCCAACGTCTCCGGCCAGCTCATCGGCATTGATCTCGGTTGAGAAATAGCCCGGCGCAATCGCATTCACCCGCACGCCATAGCGGGCCATTTCCAGCGCCATGATGCGTGTCATGTGATCCACCGCCGCTTTTGAAGCACTGTAGGCCAACAAGGTCTTGGACGGGCGAAGCGCCGTGATCGAGGCAATATTGATCAGGCTGCCGGGCTTGCCGGCCTCAGCCAGGGCCCGCGCAAATGTCCTCGCCACCAGCCAGACGCCTTTCAGATTGGTATCCATAACGAGGTCAAAATCTTCCTCGCTCATCTGGGTAAAGTAGCCCTCGCGCGACATGCCGGAATTGTTGACGATGATATCTGCCGGTCCGCCAAAGCGCTCGATCGTCGCCGCCAGGGCCGCTTCGATCGTGTCCGCCTTCGTAACGTCCATCGCCACGGCGAGCGCTTCACCGCCAGCCGCCTCGATCTCGCTGGCCAGCGCTTCCAACCGATCCATGCGCCGGGCGGCCAGGACGACCTTCGCCCCGGCCTGGGCCAGTGTCCGTGCGAAATGTTCACCAAGACCGGATGAAGCCCCCGTCACCAGGGCCACTTTTCCGCTTACATCAAACCGGTCTTTCATATTCAGCTCTCCCAATACGTGTCTGGTCGTGTTCATGACTGCAAAACCCGACCCATTTCAAGCGGCTATTTTCGAAACGGCAGGCTGGCCAGGCGCCACAACAGCCAGATCGGCATGACGATGCTCGCCCCCGCCACGGCCGGTTTCCAGAAATTGGCGATACCCCAGCGGATGGTCGCGATGGCAGATTTGAGGAAACTGCCAAGCGCGCCCATCACATCGACATTCGGTGACGCCGGATCGAACTCAGCCGCCATGACGAAGAAACCGACCAGGATACACAGGCCCGCGAGGCGAACCCAGCCGAACAGCTTGATCCCGAACAGGCGTCGCAGGATATGCCGGCGGGTTTTCTCCGGCGGGTCAATCGGCTCCACCTTCACTTCGGACAATGCGCCCTATCCTTTCTTCACGATCTCCACCTGATGCGGGTACGGAATGGTGATACCCTGCTGGTCGAACGCCTCCTTGACCTTCTTGGTCAGGTCAAATTTGACGTCCCAGTAATCTGCCGCAGCTACCCAATTTCGGGTCTGGATATCGACCGAACTGTCGCCCAGGTTGACCACTTTGGCAAAGGGTTCCGGATCGCTCATGATACGCTTATCGGCTGCCACAACGGAATGGATGATACTAATCGCCTTGTCGATATCGTCATCATAGTCGATCCCGAAAAGAACATCGACACGGCGCGTATCGTAGCCGCTGAAATTCCTGATCACACCATCAATCGCCTGGCTGTTCGGGATCATGACCTGAACATTGTCCGGTGTCGCAAGAACAGTCTGGAACAGATTGATATCCTTGACAGTTCCGGCCGCGCCCGCCGCTTCGATATAATCGCCGAGCTTGTAAGGCCGGAAGATCATGATCATCACACCTGACGCGATGTTGCCCAGCGCACCTTGCAGCGACAGACCGATGGCCAGGGTCAGCGCACCGAGGATGGCCACGAAACTGGTGGCTGGCACGCCGAAGACCTGCAAGACCGCAATGAACACAGCCGCCGTGACAGCCCAGCGGACAAGCGAGCCGAAAAAGTTGCCGAGCGTATTGTCGATGCTTTCCTGCCGCATCGCGACGCTTCGCACCAGCTGGCCGAGCCACCGGGCCACCCGCAAACCGACGATCAGGACGAACAAGGCACCCAGTGCCTTCAGCCCGAACCCGAGAATATGGTCACCATAGGCGTCCCAGAACCTGATGATGTCGAAATTTTCCATGTGATACCCCTTTGCTTGGCCGACGCGCCGCGCCGATTTTGTCTGGTTAGCGCTTTAAGCGCGATTCATTCGCCAGCGCGATGTTTCCTGGCCCGGCCCATCCCCGCGCAGC
>CBDUKI010000195.1:0-5134 GCA_965367765.1 uncultured Henriciella sp. | reverse complement strand
CAAAGGCCAGGACCGCCCTCGGGCTCTGCATTTCCTGGAAGGCGAAGAAGCCGATGATGGCTGACAGGATCGGGATGACATAGCCGGTCAGGGACAGGAAGGTCGCGCTGGTGCGCGCCACGAGCACCATGTACAGGATCGAGGCCAGCGCGGTGGGCCCCAGGGCCAGGCCGACAATCCCGAACATCGCTGTCGAAGACGGGGCCAGGGCACTGATGTCGACGGTCACCAGGAGCGGCAATGATAGCAGTGTGCCAATGGTCAGGAAGCCCGCTGAGAAGACGAATGGCGGGATGTCACGCGCATAGCGGGCAATGATGGTCGAGGCGGCATACATTGAGGTTGCAAACAGGCACATGGCCTGAGCGATCACGCTGCTTGAGCCAAAGGCGGCAAACGCTTCGGGGCCGAACAGGACGGTGACACCGCCAAACCCGATCAACAGGCCAATCACCTTGCGGGTCGAGATGCGCTCATCGTGAAAGATGAAATGGGCCATGATCGACACGAAGAGTGGTGAGGCAGAGACATATAGCGCTGCGAGACTGGAATCGACGGTCTTCTGAGCCGCAGCAATCAGGTAGAAGGGGATGGCACAGCCCAACAGCCCCATGGCAGCCATGGCCAGCCAGCTCTTGCGGTCGCTGAAGGCGGGCCATTTCTGGCGCGTCAGCGCGACGATGATGAGCAGGACGACCGCCGCAATGGACAAGCGCCCGAGAATGACCAGTTGTGGTGGGAAGCCCAGTTCCGGCGCGCCCTTGCTGACGGCCATGCGGTTGAAGGCGTAGGCACTGGCCCAGAGCAGGCTGAGCAGCCCAAAGGTACTCCAGTCAACAAGAGAGCGTTTTGTGTTCATGAGGCCTCGCGCGCGGGCAGTGAGACCTAACGTGCCGGTTCGCCCGGTCAAGCCTGCGCTCTGTATCGCGTTCACAAACGCGCGAACCTGGCTATTCTGAAAGGGCCGGTTAACGGCCATGAAATCTTTGCTGGCTAGTGCTCTGAGCGGGTGTGGGAGGCAAATGTGGTCAATACAATCGAGACAGATTATCTGATTGTCGGGTCCGGCGCTGTCGGCATGGCTTTTGCCGATGTGCTGCTGGCCGAGACCGATGCAGATGTGGTTTTCGTGGACCGCCACGGCACGCCGGGCGGACACTGGAACGATGCCTATTCTTTCGTGCGCCTGCACCAGCCATCGGCCTTCTATGGTGTTGACTCGGTACCGCTCGGGACCGATCGCAAGGACACGATGGGGCTGAATGCCGGTTATTACGAACTGGCTTCCGGCCCGGAGGTTGCCGGCTATTTCGACCAGGTGATGAACCAGGTCTTCATGCCAAGTGGGCGGGTCCGGTATTATCCGATGTCGGACTATACGGGCGACGGGCGGTTCGTCTCGTTACTGTCCGGGGCTGAAACGCAGGTTCGTGTCCGGGCCAGGACGGTGGATGCAACCTTCTACGGCACGACTGTGCCTTCAACGCACACGCCGAAATTCGCGATCGCTGACGGGGTCAGGTTGGTCACACCGAACGATTTGCCGGACCTGTGGAAGAGGCCGCAGGCCCGCCCGGACCCCTATGTCATCCTCGGCGGTGGCAAGACGGCGATGGATGTAGCGGTGTGGTTGCTGAACTCCGGCGCCGACCCGGACACCATCCAATGGGTTGTGCCGCGCGATTCCTGGTTGCTGAACCGGCACCACACCCAACCGGGCCTGGACTTCTTTTACGAGACCATTGGCGCGCAGGTTGCGCTCAGCGAGGCCCTGGGAACGGCCAAAACCATTGATGACCTGTTCGAGATGCTGGAAGCCAGCGGCATGATGATGCGCATCGACCAATCGGTGCGTCCAACCATGTACCATTGCGCGACCATGTCGACCGGAGAGGTCGCGTTGTTGCGTCAGATCCAGCATGTCATCCGCAAAGGCCATGTCACGGCGCTGAAACCCGGCGAAATGGTCTTGCAGCAGGCCAGCCTGAAAATGCCAGAGGATGCGATCTATATCGATTGCACCGCGACGGCCGTGGACCGGCGGGCCCCGGTGCCGGTCTTCCAGGATGGGCTGATCACGCCGCAGATGCTGCGCACTTGCCAGCCGACCTTCAGTGCGGCTCTGATTGCCTTCCTTGAGGCCAATATCGACAGTGACGAGGCCCGGAATGCGCTGGCCCGAGTGGTGCCGCTACCTGATGGACTGGCCGAATTCCTGCCGGTGACGCTGACCAACATGATGAACCAGTACATGTGGTCGCGTGACCCGAAAGTGCGCGAATGGCTACGTCAGAGCCGGCTTGACGGGTTCAGCCGTGTCATGTCGGAAATCGCACCGGACGACACATCCAGGCTGGGCCTGATCGAGCGTTTGCGCGCGAGCATGCCGCACGCAATTGCCAATGCCCAGATATTGATGGCGATGTAAGAGCCGCTAGTGCAGCGTCGCGTTGGCTTGTGAGCGCAGGATGGCTGCCTGGCCAATCCAGTCTTCACGCCTGATCCGGCCCTTGGTGGACAGGTTGTCATCAACCCATGCGGCCTGCTCGTCGGTCCAGCCAGCGATCTGGTCGAAGTGGTAGATGCCGAGCAGGTTGAGCTTTTCCGACAGCTTTGGCCCGATGCCCTTGATCTGTGTCAGATCATCCGGGTCGC
This sequence comes from uncultured Henriciella sp., assembly GCA_965367765.1. GTDB lineage: Bacteria > Pseudomonadota > Alphaproteobacteria > Caulobacterales > Hyphomonadaceae > Henriciella. The sequence continues at coordinate 2,479 of CBDUKI010000195.1, read as the reverse complement.
CGGTCGGTTCAACCAGGGTCTCGGGCTGGTCGAGCGTGGGCGCACTGGCTGCTTCGGTGGCGGTAGGCACCTCGAGGGCGCGCTTGAACTGGTCGAACCAGTCCGTCATGGCGCCGCCATCAACCAGGCCAGGGCCTTTCAGCCATTCCGGCATGGCATCGAGCCAGCGTGCAGTGTTCTGCCAGTGGCGCAGGTTGAAGTCTGACAGGGTGCGGAAAATCTCACCCGTCATCGCCTCGGCGACATCTGCATTGGGCGAGGTTTCTGTAGCCATTCGGTCGAACTGGTCCATCCACATGGTCCGCGTGCGCTGGGCCAGCTCCTGCCAGGAGGACAGGGAGTCCTGGAAAATCGCATAAGGCGAGACAGGATCGGAATCGAGAGGCTTGGTCGTCGAGGACATTGCGAGCTCCGCATTCATATTATGTTGCAGTGCACAATAACAGATTTTGATGGGAAAACAAGCCATACGTGAAACGGTAAGTTCTTCATTCAGACATCTCATTGTATGCTGTGCAGATGAGCGAAACCGATCCCAAGCGCCCACAAGGTGGCCGTGTGCTGGTCTTCGATTCCGGCATGGGCGGCCTGACCGTTGCGCGCGAGATCATGGCCCTGGCGCCAGGACTGGCGGTCGACTATGCCGCCGATAGCGGTTTCTTCCCTTATGGCGACAAGAGCGATGCGGCCCTGACGGAGCGGGTGCCGAAAGTCGCCCGGGCCCTGTTCGAGGCGGTGCGCCCGGACGTGTTCGTGATTGCCTGCAATACGGCCAGCACCCTGGCCCTGGACGGGGTCCGCGAGGTGCTGGACATTCCGGTGGTCGGGACAGTTCCGGCGATCAAACCAGCGGTGGCGCAATCGGCGAGCGGCGTGATTGGCCTGCTGGCGACACCCGGGACGGTGCGCCGCGAATATACAGCCCGCCTGATTGATGAATTTGCCGATGGCGCAAGCGTCCTCATGCATGGCTCGGTGGAGTTGGTGCACCTGGCTGAGCGCCAGGCCGCGGGCGAGGCGGTGCCACTCGATGCCTTCCGCCAGGCGCAGGCACCCTTGTTCGCCTTACCGGGGGCCGATGCGATCGATACGATTGTCCTGGCCTGTACGCATTTCCCGTTGATCCGCGGTGAACTGGCCGCCACGGTGCCCCATCCGGTGACCTTTATTGACAGTGGCGAGGCAATCGCCCGCCAGACCCTGCGTGTCCTGCCCACACAGGGCCGGGAAGATACCAGTCATGGCCGGGTATGGCTGACGGATGCTGAAAATGCCCATCCGCGCCTGCTTGAAGTGTGCCGCCGGTTCGGTTTTCCGATTGCGCACCGAACTGTCATAAAATGATCGCATAATTTATCGCCTACAGACATTTCCTTGTCACATAAGCAAGCTAATCGCGTCGCAATTCGAATTCGCTGACGGGAGTATTATTATGCGAATGAAAGCCCTTCTTCTTGCAGCAGCCGGCCTCGCTGTCGCCTGTTCGCCGTCGACTGACCTGTCGACACTGGAGTCTGACACTGGCGCGACAACCAATGCCGGTGGTGAAGCGCAGAAGATCAAGATCGTCGGCTCATCGACCGTGTCGCCTTTCTCAACTGCCGTAGCCGAACAGTTTGGTGCGACCTCGCAATATCCAACACCGATCGTGGAGAGCACGGGCACGGGTGGTGGCTTCAAGGCCTTCTGCCAGGGCATTGGCCCGAACGAGCCCTCGATTTCCAACGCCTCGCGCTCGATCAAAGCGTCCGAGAAGGAACTATGTGCCAGCGCTGGCGTGACCGAGCTGGTTGAGGTCAAGATCGGATTTGACGGGATTGTCCTGGCCAATGCCAAGAGCGCGCCGGAACTGAACCTGACCAAGGAATACATCTTCCGCGCCCTGGCCGCTGAACTGCCAGACGGTGAAGGCGGCTGGATGGCCAATCCGAACAAGCGCTGGAGCGATATCTCGCCAGAGCTGCCGGACATGGACATCCTGGTTTCCGGCCCACCGCCAACCTCCGGCACACGCGATGCCTTCGTCGAGATCGCCATGGAGGGCGGAGCCAAGGAATTGCCAGAACTGGCGGCCTTGAAGGAGAGTGACGGCGATGAGTTCAAGCGGCGCGCCCACACCATCCGCAATGATGGTGCCTGGATCGACAGTGGCGAGAACGATACGGCTATCGTCCAGACCCTGCTGAAAAGCGATGACAGTGTCGGTATTCTTGGCTTCTCTTTCCTTGAGCAGAACCGAGACCGCATCAAAGGGGCTGAAATTTCTGGTGTGCCGCCAGTCTTCGACGAGATTGCCAGCGGCAATTACAAGATTTCTCGCTCGATGTACTTCTACGTCAAGAAGCAGAATCTCAACGTCGTTCCGGGGCTTGATGCCTATGTCGCCGAGTTTACCAGCGAAGGGGCCTGGGGCCCGGACGGTTATCTGGCTGAAAAGGGCCTGATCCCACTGCCTGAGGCCGAGCGCCACGCCGAGGGC
>CBDUKI010000194.1:0-5143 GCA_965367765.1 uncultured Henriciella sp. | reverse complement strand
CGGAGACCCGGTGACCATCACCGTCCGGAACACCGGCGGTGACCCCCGACGCAGGCGGAAGCTGACACCGCGCTCAATCTGCTCACCGGTCAGCCAGTAGCGACGATCATTGTCGTTCGCACGGCCAAGACCGCTGACATCGAGGCGCAGGCCGTCCTCCTGGCTCAGACCATTGACGGCGAGCAACAGGAAGGCCTTTTCCTGGGTGGTCAGACGCTCCGGCTCCGGCACGTCTTCGCCAACGCGTTCGGCCAGGCGGGCAACATGTTCGTTGAACCCGGTTTCAGACGCCAGGGCGAGCACGCCGGACAGGTCGCGCAGCGAGGTCTGGTAATAATCGCCATCATTATTGTAGCCGAGCGCCGCTTCCGCCGCATCGAAGGCGCTGAAGGCGCGCGAGCGGTCACCCATATATGACAGGGCAGCAGCCAGGTGCGCGCGGGCCAGTGGCGAGCGGATCTTCGACAATTCGCGGTCGTGCAGGTAGCGCAGGCGGGAAATGTCCGCCTTGCCAGCACGGGCCAGCACATAGAGCGCATATGGCGCAGCACGCTGCATCAGCAATTGCTCCGTGTCCTGGTGCCAGCGGCTTTCATAGACATCGGTATTGTAGCCATAGACGCGCCAGGCATCGCCCTGGGCCACCGAGCGCATGGCCTGATAGGCCCGGTCCAGTGCCGCCTGGGGCACTTCATATCCGGCCTCCTGGGCGCGGTAGATGAAGTCGGTCGTATAGGCACCGAGCCATGGCGTCGCCTGACGGTCCCCTTCACGCCACAGGCCGAAGGCACCATTGTCGCTTTGGCGGTTGAGCACACGCGATACGGCGGCCTGCACGGCATCGCGCGCAACACCCGGCTGGCTGCCATCACGCTCGATCAGCTGTTCGGCATAGAGCAAGGGCAAGGCCCGGCTGATCGTCTGTTCGGTACAGCCATACGGATAGCGCGCCAGCGAGGCATACAGCGCGTAGGAATCAACCGGCAGGCTGGAAAAACTGACCGAGACCTGTTCCGTGCCCGGGATAAAGCCGGCCAGCAGGCTGGCTTCGGGGGCAAAGGTCTGGTCATCCTCCATCAGCGTCCGCGATACATTGGTTACCGGAAGATACGGGGACCGCGTCTGGATCTGATAGTCACGCGCGACCGTGTAATTGCCCGGCCCATCAACGTTCAGGCGCATGTTGGCAATGCCCGCACCCTCCGCACTGAACCGCAGGGTCTGGTCGACGCGTTGGCCCTGAGCAATGGTCTTGGACAATTCCTGGGCGGCGACGCTAATCGGATCGCTGGCCGTCAGAGCGATGGAGAAATCCCCCGCTTCAAGCTCGATATTGTCGATACTGACCGTGGCGTAAGCCTCGTCTCCCGGCGCCATGAAGCGCGGCAGGATCAGGTCTGCGGGCGCGCGATCACGCACCGTCAGCGCCTGGCTGGCAGCGCCCAGGCCGGTCTGCGACCAGGCCACCGCCATCAAGCGCAATTCGCCATTGAACTCGGGCACATCAAAATCGACCTCGACAAGCCCGCCCCGTCCAGCTTCAACCACGCCGGAGAACAGGGCCACGGTCTTGGTCGGCACCACGCTCAGGCCTTCCCCGCCCAATTGGTCACCGCCGGATCGGACCTCGGCTGGCAGGCCGAGATTGGGGTCCAGCAGGCGGCCATAATCATCATAGAGCGACAGGCCCATGGCTTTCTTGCCATAGTACCAGGCGGTGGGGTCCGGGCTGGTAAACTTGGTCAGGCGCAGGATGCCTTCATCAACCGCAGCAAGCGTGACGAAGATTTTCTCGCGTGGGCCACTATCAACCTTCACCGAGATGGTTTGCGCACGGCCCGGACGGATCAGGTCTGGCGCATCAATCTCGACATTGAATGTGCGTGTGCCCATGTCGACCGGGACATAGCCAACACCCACGGCGCGGCGCGGGCGCGACTGCACCACCGGATCACGTGGGGTATAGACATTGACCATGACATAGGCGCCCTCGCCCCACTCTTCGGTCACGGGCAGGGTCACCTGTGTACCGCTGGCCTGGACCTGGCGGGTTTCGACCGTCAGCACCTTGTCGGTCGCGACGACGATCTGGGCTTCGCCATCATAAGGCGGCACGATGGTCAGGGCGGCCGGACGACCGGGAACGATCGTCTGGTCATCGACCATGACCTGCACCCGGTCAGGCGCTTCGACGCCATCATCAGAGACGCTGCCGCCCCAGCCGACATAGAAGCTGCGACTGGCCCGGGCACCGCCCTCATGATCCACAACCAGTTCATGGGCACCCCAGTCGAGACCGGAGACAGGAATGGAGGCCACGCCGTCATTCGTGCGCAATGTGCCCTGATTGACCGTGCGCACAGAGCGCGAGCGCCGCCAGCGCCAGCGACCGTCTTCACGATACCAGTCATAGTGATAATCGATTTCGAGCAATTTCCAGCTCAGGTTCTCATTGACACCTTCGCCCTTGTCATTGACCGAGACGATTTCGAACCCGCCATCCTGACCAATGCCAAGACGGCCTTCAAAGGTTGGCCGCGTGCCGAGATAAAGGCTGCTCGGGCGGTATGGGATACGCGTGCTTTCGGTGACCGCACGTCCGCCCGGTTCAAGCACAGAGACAATCGTGTTCAGGCGCAACGGAATGTCGGCGCTGCGGCCACGCCCGTTGGGCACAAGGCGCAGGCTGGCATGACCTGCACCATCGGTCACCTGGTCATCAAGGTCGATGATCGAGGCACGGAAGGTGCTGGTATGGTCGCCCCACTGGACACCGTCAAAGCCCTCGAAGGGCGACGGATCGGCCTCGACACGGGCCTGGGCCTGGACGGTCAGGCCAGCGCCGGGCGCGCCATAAAGGAAGCGGCTGTTGACGTCGATCTGGCGGGCATCATCCCCGGCCAGGAACGGGGCATCCTCAACCTCCAGCTCAACCGCGATGCGCTGCGGCACAAAATCCTCAACCGAATAGGAGACGCTGCCTGCATAACCAACGCCATCGACCTCGATCACGCTGCGCCACATGCCGCGGGCGGCATCTTTCGGCAGGGCAAGCGGACGGTAGATAGTTCCGGCCTGTTCGATCAGGAAGCGTTCGCGCGAGGCTTCCATGCCATTTGGCCGGTAAGTGATCAGCGTTCCGGCCCGGTCGTCCAGTGCACGACCAGCGCGGTCGCGCAGCATGGCCGTCAGATGGACGGTCTCACCGGGGCGGTAGATGCCGCGTTCAGTGTAAAGATAGGCATCAACCTCACCCGGCGTGACGCGCCCGCCGGTGTCCATTTCAGACGTATCAACCGGGGCGCGGGTCAGGTCGAGCACGGCCGTGTCGCCCTTCAGACCAGACGCCAGAACGAGTTTCGGTCTCAGGCTGCCTGTGCCCGCCAGCAATTCGACATTGAACGAGGCACGCCCATCAACGCCGGTCTGGGCTTCGCCAAGCACTTCATTATTCTCCGCGATCAGCTGGATCGTGGTGTTCTGCAACACCCGGCCATCCTGCAGCGAGCGCAGGGTGACATCCAGGCCGCTACCGGAACGATAGGCGGTCAGCGCCAGGTCGGTCATCATGATCCAGCGGCGCGCCGAGGCCGGCGGGCCTTCATAGCGATCAAGCTCACGATCATCCGTGATCTCGACAAAATAAGCACCCGGCGACAGTTCGCCGATCACGTCCGGCAGCGGGAAGACCGTGACGACCGGCGCATTGGCAACAGTGTCGATGGCCATGGTCCCGGACCAGACTTTCGAAGAGACATCATTGGGATTGTCGTCGCCATAAAGGTAGGAATAGCGCCCCTGCGCGGTCTCTGTCCCCTTGGTCAGCGACTTGAACACCAGAGCGCGGTCATTGATGCGCGAAACGGTGACCTTCACCGCCTCGACATTCACGGTCTCGATGGCCAGGCCGTCGGCCTCATGACGCGGCAGGATGATGCCCGCCCCCTTGAAGCCGACATAAGGCGGGCGGTCTTCGAAACTGATCGAGACCTCTTCCTCGCGCTCAAGCACGCTGCCATCACCAGCCGGCAGGCCTTCGCGCAGCGTCGCCGAATAGGTTGAGGCAAAGCCCAGTCCGCTGAGGCAGAGATTCTGACCTTCGACACTGATCGCCGGGGTCACGTCGCCGTTCATCTCGATATAGACGGAATAGTCGACATCCGGGTCGAGCGGGCGGGAGAAGACCATGCAGGCCTTGGGCTGGTCGCCACTTGTATCAGGCGCGTAACGGGCATAGACGAACTTGCCGGACCCGGCCTGCTCGGCGAGGCGCTGGCGGTCACGTTCACGACGTTCGGCAGCGACCTGGTCAGAGCGCGAGCGCTCGACAACCTGGCCTGCTTCGGTTTCAGGTGGCGGCGGCACGTCCTGGGTCTTGTTGCCACCTCCACACCCAGCCAGGCCAAGGGCGATGGCCCCCAGCAGGATTTTACGAACCCCAAATGTCCGACTGCTCATGATGACACCCTCTCTGTCATATTTACATTATCTTTACATGCGTTCGACGTGCCGCCAACAGGGCTGAATCAAGACTTTTTTGCGATTAAACACATTTTCAGGAGTGCGCCATGACAGAACAGGTTGAGACGCTGATTCTCGGGGCTGGAGCCGCCGGTCTGTTCTGCGCCGCACAGACCGGCGCGCGCGGTCGCCGTACGCTGGTGCTGGACCATGCCCGCAAGCCAGCCGAGAAAGTGCGCATCTCTGGTGGCGGGCGCTGCAACTTCACCAATCTTGAAACCAGCGCGGCCGCCTTCCTGTCAACCAATCCGCATTTCGCCAAATCGGCCCTGGCCCGTTACACACCCTGGGACTTTTGCGACCTTATGGCACGCCATGAGCTGAGCTGGCATGAAAAGACGCTCGGCCAGTTGTTCTGCGACCAGAAGAGCGGCGCGATCATCGACATGCTGCTGGGTGAGCTGGCCCGGGGCGGCGGCGAGCTGCGATTGCAAACAGAGGTGGACGCGGTGACCCGCGGCGGGCGCGGCTTCATCACCCAGACCGATCGCGGCGAGATCGAGAGCGAAACGCTGGTCGTGGCGACGGGCGGCCTGTCCATCCCCAAGATCGGCGCCACGCCGCTGGCCTACCGCATCGCCGAAAGCTTCGGTCACACAATCATCCCGACCCGACCGGGCCT
>CBDUKI010000193.1:0-5198 GCA_965367765.1 uncultured Henriciella sp. | reverse complement strand
AGCGCTGCGCTGGACGCGCCAAAGAAAAAGGGCGGACCAATCAGGCCCGCCCTCATCCACTCTACGCTTGTCCAGCCTTAGCCGGCAATCTTGCGAACATAATCATATTCGGTCTTCTTGCGCTCTCGCTTCTTGGCGGGCTGGAAGGCCACCTTGCCATGCTCGGAACAGTATGGGCCGGATGACGCCTTGCGGCCACAGAAGGCGAATTTGGGATCGGCCGGATCGCCAATCGGCCATTTGCACATGCTGTCGCGCAGGGTCAGGATCGTGGCGGCCTCGCCATCGGCCAACTTCTGTGGCGGCAGGGCGGCGACCATGGCAGCCTTCTCCGCCGTACGCAGCGGGGCATCCATTGTCGATGGGCGCACTTTCGGTGTCACCACGGTTCCATCCGGCTGCAGACGTGGCTTTGGCCGGGCCAGGCGCGGCGGGCGCTTGACCGGACGTGACGGCGTTGCCCGCCCAGACAGTCCGAGGCGATGCACCTTGCCGATCACCGCATTACGGGTCACACCGCCAAGCTCCTTGGCGATCTGGCTGGCCGAATGACCCTCCGCCCAGAGTTTTTTGAGTACTTCTACGCGATCTTCTGTCCAAGCCATCTCATTTCCCCGCCTTTCGGCAGCCCCTAGATATTGATGCAGAGCTGACCATCAGCCCCTAACTTACTCAATATATCGTATCAGGGACGAAACGAAACACAATATGCAGGAAGGGACAATCCACAGGCAATCAACATATAGTATGCGTTGTGGATAACTATTCCAGCTATCGCCAAACGGTCAAACAATCCCTACATAGCAGGCCATGACTGATTCAACTGCACCGCTTTCGACGCCGAAACCCCGCGCTTATGGCGCGATCAACACACTCGGCCTCTGGACCCTCTATAAACGCGAAGTCGGCCGCTTCCTGAAGGTCTGGATGCAGACCCTGTTCGCGCCCGTCATCACGACCCTGCTGTTCATGACCGTGTTCAAGCTCGCCTTCGGCACACGCGGCGCACCAGAAGGCGAAGTGCTGAAAATTCTCGGCGCGGATTTCTACAACTTCCTCGCGCCCGGCCTGATCGTCATGTCGATGTTGCAGAACGCCTTCCAGAACTCGTCCTCATCATTGACCATTTCCAAGGTCCAGGGCAGCCAGGTCGACTTCCTGATGCCGCCTTTGTCACCGCTGGAGCTGACCGTCGCCTTTATTGCCGGGGCAATGACACGCGGCCTGATGGTCGGCATCATCGGGGCGCTGGCCATACATTTCAGCGGCCTGGCGACCCTGCACATCGTCAATATCGTGCCGGTGATCTGGTTCTCGCTGGCCGCTACGATGTTCCTCGCGGCGATTGGTGCGATGGGCGGCATCTGGGCCGACAAGTTCGACCACCTTGCCGCCGTCACCAATTTCGTCATCGTGCCGCTGACCTTCCTGTCGGGCACGTTCTACGACATCAATGTGCTGTCCGAACCGTTCCGCTCGATTGCCTATTTCGACCCGATCTTCTTCATGATTGACGGCTTCCGGGCTGGCTTCATCGGGGCCTCGAATACCGATCTCGGTCTCGGCATGGCTGTCACCGGCTTCGTTGCCTTCGCCGCCTCAGCCGGGGTCTGGTGGATGTTCAAGTCGGGCTACAAGCTGAAAAGCTAGACCTTGGCAGAGCTTCCCGTTCTCTCGATGAGCGATGTGCGCCTGTCCTTTGGCGGCACGCCGCTCTTTGAAGGCGTCACGTTTACCCTGGCCAAGGGCGAGCGGGCGGCGCTGGTCGGACGCAACGGGGCTGGCAAGTCGACCCTGATGCGCGTCGTCACGGGCCGGTTTGCACCGGACAGTGGCGAGCTGTGGCTGCAGCCGGGAACCGAAGTCGTCGCCGTCGAGCAGGAGCCGGACCTTTCTAGCTATGACACGGTGCTGGACTATGCTGCCGAGGGTCTCGACCAGCCCTGGATGGCTGAGGCAGAGCTCGGCCAGTTCGAGGTTGATCCAAAGGCCGACCCGAAAACGCTGTCGGGCGGACAGATCCGGCGGGCGGCCCTGGCCCACGCCTTTGCCCGCGAGCCGGATGTCCTGCTGCTGGATGAGCCGACCAACCATCTCGACGTCCCGATGATCGAAACCCTCGAGGCGCGGCTGAAAACCTTTCCCGGTGCTGTCCTGCTGGTCAGCCATGATCGCCGCTTCATGGACAATGTCACCACCAACACGCTCTGGCTGCGCGATGGCAAGGTAATGAAAAGCCCGCGCGGCTATGCCTATTTCGATGACTGGGCCGCAGAGATCGAGGCCGCAGAGGAGAAACAGCTGGCCAAGCTGAAGACCCAGATGAAGGCCGAGAACCGCTGGCTGGCCCGTGGTGTCACCGGGCGGCGCGCCCGCAATATGGGCCGGTTGCGCAAGCTGCAGGCGATGCGGGCCGAACAGGCCAATTTACGCGCCGCCGTGAGCGCCAACCAGGCCACGGCCGGGCTCAGCGCCCAGGCCGGGGACAGCCAGAGCCGCAAGGTGCTCGAAGCTTATGGCTTGACCAAGGCCTATGGCGCTCTGCAGATCGTCGATGGCCTCGACCTGAAGATATTGCGCGGCGACCGGATCGGCCTGATCGGCCCGAATGGCGTCGGCAAGACGACGCTGATCAAGCTGTTACTCGGCGAAATCGCGCCCGAGAGCGGCAGCGTCAAGCGCAATCCGAACCTCACCATCACCTATCTCGACCAGGCCCGCGACACGCTCAACCCCAGCGATACGCTTTGGGAAGCGCTCACCCCCTCAGGCGGCGACAGCATTGTCGTCCAGGGCCATCCGCGGCATGTTGCAGGCTATGCCAAGGACTTCCTGTTCAAGCCGGAACAATTGCGCCAGCCCGTTTCGGCCCTGTCTGGCGGCGAGCGGAACCGGCTGACCCTGGCCATCGCACTGGCTCAGGCTGCCGATGTGCTGGTGCTCGACGAGCCGACCAATGACCTCGATATGCAGACACTGGAATTGCTGGAAGACATGCTGCTCTCCTTTGAGGGCACCTTGTTGCTGGTCAGCCATGACCGCGCTTTCCTTGATGCCACGGTCACGTCCTGCCTTGTCCCGCTCGGTCAGGGAAAATGGGTCCAGACGGCTGGCGGATGGAGCGATGCCCAGACCCAGGCCCGCCCGTCCCGGCCTGCAAAATCCAGCAAGCCCAAGGCGCGGCCTGCGGACAAGCCTGCACCTTCGCGCAAGCCAGCCAAACTGTCGTTCAAGGACCAGCACCGCCTAAAGGAAGCCGAGGCGGCTATCCCGCGCCTTAGCGAGGAGATCGCCACGTTGGAAACCGAAATGGCCGACCCGTCCCTGTTTTCGGCCAATCCCGACCGCTTCAACCAGGTCAATGACCGGCTCACCGCAGCCCGCGCCGAATTGGAACAGGCCGAAGAAGACTGGCTCGAGATCGAAGCCATGAAAGAAACGCTTGGCGATTGAGCTGTCAGGTCTGAACGCTTCCTTAACGACCACAGCGCTAGGCTGCTCCAAACGCCTCAGGGAGACTTCTCATGCGCACGCTTGCCTGTTTGACAATTGCCGGGTTCGCCATGGTCACGACCACGCTACCGCTGACCACAGCCAGCGCGGACGAAGAACTGAAAGGCGCCCCCATCAAAGCACGGACTGACGGCCATGCGCCTGATACCTATCGCTATGGCCTGATGTTGGGCATTGCCGAGGCTGATGATGCGGATGCCTGCGAACAGGCCTGCACCGAAGCGTCTTATTGTGCGGCCTGGTCGCTGATCCCGGCCAGCGCCGATGCGGGCCCGCGCTGCGAGCTCAAGCAAAGCATTGGCAAAGCCATCTCGCGCCCTGGCGCAGTGTCCGGCATAGCGGTCAGGTTCCACCCGGTAGCGGTTCAGCCTGAGCCAGACGACGCCCCAAGCGCGCCCAGCATCAAGTCGAAACCAGCCAAGGCGAAGCCCTCTGAAAAAATGTCGGTTGCGGCCTCTGCGTCAGCCAGCAACCCGGTCGTCTATCGCCCGGGCGATACAGCTGGGCTCGATGGCGCACCAGCCAAATCCGGCACAACGAAAGTCACATCCGCCGCCGGCAATGCGCCGGTCGTGCTCAAGCCGGGCAACTAGTCCCGCGGCCGGCCACCGCCGGGCTTCCCTGGCCCACGCCGTTGCCCCGCCCCCTTGCGGTCCTTGTTTTGTCCGCGCGGTGCGTCCTTGCGATCCGGGCGCGCCTCGCGATTAGGTTTTGGCCCACCACGCCCAACGAAGGAACGCCCTTTACGGATCGGTTTGCCCTGGTCATCACGCAGGCGTTTGGGCCGTTCGCCCAATGAGGCCGTGATCAGGAACGCCCGCTCGGTCTCCGTCAGACGTCGCCATTGACCTTCGGGCAGGTCCCCCAGACCGAGCGAGCCAATACGGATGCGCTGCAGGTCAACGACTTTCAACCCGACAAGATCACACATGCGCCGGATCTGGCGCTTACGCCCTTCGCGCAGGATGAAGCGCAGGGTCTGACCCTCGACAACCGACACACGCGCCGCCTTCAGTTTGCGTCCATCCAGCGACAGGCCGTTGCGCAACAACGTCAACCGGCCCGGTTTCAATTCACCCGTCACCGTGACGAGGTATTCTTTTTCCAGCGCATGTTCCGGCCCGATGATCGCCTTGGCCAGCACGCCATCATCAGACAAGAGCAGCAGACCACGCGAATCCATGTCGAGCCGCCCGAGCGGGGCGAGGCTGGCATCCCGGCCAGGTGCGGCGCTGTCATCTACCGCCCGCCCCTTGGTCAACAGGCGCACAGCGGGTACCTGCCCCTCTTCCGGCTGGGCCGAGACATAGTCGACCGGCTTGTTCAGCACGGCGGTAAACTTGCCGGAAATCGCTTCACGCGCTGCCACGGTCAGGCTCAATGTCTGGCCCGGCTCGATCTTGTGGCCCGGCTGGCTGACCGGTTCACCCTCAACCTGAACACCACCTGCCGCAATCAGGGCTTCAGCCTCCCGTCTTGAACACAGGCCAAGCTCGGCCATCCACTTGTTCAGTCGCACCGGGGCATTGCCCTTGTAGGTATAAGTCTTTGCCATCCGGGCGGTTTGGCGCTGGCGCGCACAAAGGTCAATCGTCGCACCTCATACTGGTTGTCAAAGACCGAGGCCCCAGCCACAGTCATGGCTGGGTAGAAGAGGACACACGCCCGTGCACAAAGATGCTTAT
>CBDUKI010000192.1:0-5202 GCA_965367765.1 uncultured Henriciella sp. | reverse complement strand
CGTCTGGAATGCGGTGTTTAATCGCGACGGCAAGCATGTTGACCTCAATGACAACGCTCTGGAAACCCTCAGCGCAGCGCATAAGACCGCCCTGCTAGGCCATCTCAGCAAGACGGCGGCGTCAGGGTTCCAGTATTTCTTTGCCAATATCCCGCTCTATGATGTCTATCATTCAGGCCGGAACATCGATCCCGGTTTGAAATCGATCTACAAGTTCCTGAATGGCAAAACATTTCTCGACCTGTGCCGGACGCTGACCGGGCTGGACGATATCACTTTTGCTGACGCGCAGCTGACCCGCTATGGCCCCGGCCAGTTCCTGACCCGTCATGATGATAATGTTGCCGGCAAGAACCGGCTGGCAGCCTATGTTCTGAACCTGACGCCGCATTGGCGCGCCGAATGGGGTGGAACGCTGGAATTCTATGATGAGGCCGGCAACGTGACCCAGGGCTTCACGCCGGCGTTCAACGTGCTGAACCTGTTCAAGGTGCCGCAGTCACATGCGGTAACCTATATTCCCCCCTTTGCCGGGGCCTATCGCTATGCCATTACCGGCTGGCTGCGCACGGGTGAGGACCCGAAAGGCGCCTGATGCCACACCGGTACGAGGACAACCTGAGATGACCACGACTTTCCCGCAATCCTTTCCGGCCACCCGGCTGCGCCGCCTGCGCCAGAGCGGCTGGATCAGGAACCTGACGGCCGAGAACATGCTGACACCGAATGACCTGATCTGGTCGATGGTGGTTCATGATGGCGAAACGCCCCGCATTCCGGTTGAGGCGATGCCTGGTGTGGAACGTTTCAATGTCAAGGAAGCCGCCGCTGCCGCCAAGCGTGCGGAAGCCCTGGGCATCCCGGCCATTGCAATCTTTCCGCATATCAACCCGGCGCATAAAGATGACGAAGGCAGCGAGTGCCTCAATCCTGACGGCCTGGTACCAACTGCGATCAAGGCCATGAAAGACGCCGCCCCAGAGGTCGGGATCATCTGTGATGTCGCGCTCGATCCATTCACAACGCACGGCCATGACGGGCTGATCGATGAAGAGGGCTATGTCCTGAACGATGAAACGGTCGCCGTTCTGATTGAACAGGCGCTGGTCCAGGCTGAAGCCGGTGCGGACATTGTGGCCCCGTCAGACATGATGGATGGCCGCATCGGAGCCATCCGCGCCGCCCTCGAAAACGAGGGCCATAGCAACACGATGATCATGTCCTATGCTGCCAAATATGCCAGCGGCTTCTACGGACCATATCGGGAAGCGATCGGTTCGGCCTCTGCGCTGATCGGCGACAAGAAGACCTATCAGCAAAACCCGGCCAATAGCGACGAGGCGCTGCGCGAAGTGGCAATGGACATTGCCGAGGGGGCCGACATGGTCATGGTCAAGTCAGGCCTGCCCTATCTCGATATTGTCCGCCGGGTCAGCGAGACCTTTTCAGTGCCGACTTTCGCCTTTCAGGTCTCAGGCGAATACGCCATGATCCAGGCGGCCGCACAGAATGGCTGGATCGACGGTGAGCGGGTGATGCTGGAAAGCCTGATGAGCTTCAAGCGCGCCGGGGCGGCCGGCATCATCACCTATTTTGCCGAAACCGCTGCGCAGAAGCTGAATCACTAATCGTCAGAGGCCTTGCGGGCCTCCTTGCGCAAGCGCGCAAACATTTGCGCGACGTCTTCCTCGTCTTCATCATCCTCGGCCTCTATCACCGGGTCTTCATCCGCCTGCGCGAGCGTCTCCAGGCTCAGCTCTGACTCGGCCTCACCGCTGGCCTCGGCAATGTCTGCGTCCAGCTCATCCGGTTTGTCGTGCGCGCTCTGTGGGTCCGGGTCTGGTTCTGGCGCTGGAGGTGTCACCACTTGCTCAGGCTCAGCCCTGGTTCGCAGGCCATCGTGGATGGTCGCCAGCACCGTCTCAGCACCGATCAGCGTCTGTCCAACCGCAATGTCAGTCTCAGCACTTGCAGGAATGTAGATGTCACACCAGCCTCCAAGGCGTAGCGTTCCGACCACCCGGCCTATCCGCACACCATCCCCCGGCTCGGACGTGACCTCCAGGCGTGGCCCCAGACCGCCGGTTGCCAGACGTACGCCAATACTGCGCGAACCACTTTCGAATGCGATATAAGCCACCGCAAGACCATGCTTGTCTGGCCGGGTCGCAACAAAGGCCGACGGGTCACCGGTTTCACGGACGATATGATCGATTGCCCCGTCCATCGGAGCATAAACGCCATTGGTTGAAGCCGGACCACACGAAACGCGCACGCGCGACCAGCCATCCCCCCGCAGGCGCAACTCATCTGGTGGGGTCGCGTCTTCGACAGACACCACGATGCCGTCACATGGCGCAACAATCACATCGCTTTTCAAGGGTGGCGTGCGGGTCGCGGTACGTGTGCCAAGCAGGATGATGATGGCGGCGAGGAAGCCTATCCAGAACAAGGGGGCCCAGAGCAGGCCAAGCAGGATGCCGACCAACCAGGCCGTCAGGGCACCAACATATCCTTCCAGATCGAAGGCGCTCCGCAACCAAGGGAATGTCTGCTTGCTCAGATCATCATCAGACATGAACTGTCTCTCCTATTCCGCCGCAACGCCCAATGCGTCACGCTGGGCCTGCCGCGCCCACATATCGGCATATATACCTTTTGCAGCCAGCAATGCATCATGTGATCCGCGTTCGATCACACGCCCTGCTTCCAGCACCACAATTTCATCAGCGTTCTGCACCGTAGACAAGCGATGGGCCACCATCAATGTCGTGCGCCCCCTGGACGCCTCATCAAGCGCAGCCTGAACCGCAGCTTCTGTCGCACTGTCGAGCGCCGAGGTCGCCTCATCAAGCACCAGGATCGCCGGATCGGCGAGAATGACGCGGGCAATGCCGACGCGCTGCTTCTCGCCGCCAGACAGTTTCAGACCACGTTCCCCAACTCTCGTTTCCCAGCCATCTGGCAAGGCCTCGATGAAATCCAGCAACTGGGCACGGCGGGCGGCATCGCGCAGCTCATCCATACTGGCGTCCGGGCGGGCATAGCTGAGATTGGACTTCAATGTCTCATTGAACAGCACCACATCCTGCGGCACCAGGCCGAGCGCCTTGCGCAGGCTTTCCTGCTGCAGATCCCGAACGTCCTTGCCATCAACCAGCACCTTGCCAGCCTGCACATCGTAGAACCGGAACAGGAGTTTCAACAGCGTCGATTTGCCAGCCCCCGAGGTGCCAACAAATGCAATCGTCTTGCCGGGCGCGACATCGAAGTTCACATCACTAACGCCAACTGTGCGCGCATCGTGGGTGAAACTGACATGCTGAAACGCCACTTCGCCCCTGGGCTTGTCCAGGCTTTGTGCATTCGGCTTGTCAGCCACTTCAGGTTGCATCTGCAACAGCCCCTGCAACTTCTCCAGATCGACCGCCCCCTGCTTGATTTCACGCCAGGCCCAACCAAGAATGTTGAGCGGCGCATAAAGGCTGAGCAGGATCGCGAAAACCGCTGTCAGGTCGCCGACCAGCATTGTGCCCTGCGACACGTTCCAGGCGGACAGGGCAAGCACGCCAACCAGGCCAAGATTCATGAAGAAGGCTTGACCGATATTCAGCACATACATGCTGCGCATGGCGTCAACATAGCGCGCATTGTAACGGCGCATTGCCTGATCATAGCGCTCGGTTTCGCGCGCCTCGGCGGCGAAGGCTTTCACGGTCTCGAAATTGGTCAGCGTGTCGACGGCAATCCCGCGCAGATTGGTGTCTGCCACATTCATGCGGCGGCGTTGCTTGACCCGCCACTCGGTAATCACCACCGTCCAAACGACATAAGCCAGGATGGTCGCGAAGGCGATCACGGCCAGGCGGTAGTCATAGGCCCAGCCAAGCGCCACAGATGCCAGAATCAGGCGCACGAATGTCGGCCCGATATTGAAGGCCAGAAAGCGGATCAGGTAGTCGATGGCCTGGGCGGCGCGATCTATGATCCGGTTCAATGCGCCGGTGCGGCGCGTCTGGTGAAACCCCAGCGACAAGCGCTGCGCATGGCCAAAGGCATCCACCGAGGCGAGTCTTTGGGCATCCTGGCTGACCGGTGAAAACAGGATGTCACGCAGCTGGGGCAGCGCCGCCGCAATGAAGCGCAAGCCAATCGCCAGTGCGATACCAAGCACAGCGGCGCGTACACCCAGGGTGCCATCGCCCACCCCGGCGACAGCATTGATCGCCTCGCCGAAGATAATCGGGGACATCACCTCGAGCACAGCTGCTGCAAGCGTCAAGACGACGGCAATGCCCATGACCGGACGCCATTTCGACAATTCGGGGCGCGCCAACAGTCTCAGTATTCGGCCAATCGTCGCTACGATCCCGCCGTCCGCGCTCTCAATTCTATCGGCATCTGCCGTGTCATGTGAATGAACCATAGGGGCGATATGGGGTAAATCGCCTGACAGTGCCACGAAAAATCACCGGACCGTCAAAGTAGCGCAGCTTTCGACTGGCAATTGGGCGGTCAATGGATTACAGACTGATCCGTTTGAATCGAAATAAGTTTGTAGGTCGAAGGAAAGAAAATGACGAAGCTCAAATCCATCTGTGTCTATTGCGGATCATCCAATGATGTGAAGCCTGACTATCTGCGTCTGGCACAGGATTTGGGCCGAAGCCTTGCTCAGCAAGACATCCGCCTGGTCTATGGCGGTGGCGGCGTAGGCCTGATGGGCGCGTGTGCACAGGCTGTGCATGGCAATGGCGGCGAGGTGCTTGGCATCATGCCTCGCTTCCTGCTGCAGAAAGAGCGAATTTTCGAAGATGTCCCGCACGAGATCGTCGAGGACATGCACACCCGCAAGCAGCGCATGTTCGACGAATCAGACGCATTCATCGTCCTGCCCGGCGGCATTGGCACGCTGGAAGAAGCGGTCGAGATGCTGTCCTGGGCCCGCCTTGGACTGCACGCCAAACCCATGGCCTTCCTTGATGAAGACGGCTTCTGGGCCCCATTCTTCGAGCTGATGGATCACATCATCGAGGGCAAGTTCACCCCACATGAATTCCGCGCCGCCCTCGTCCACGAACAAACCCCCGAAGCCGCCATCCAGGCCCTGTGTGACCGCATCGTCCAGATCGGGGACTAATGGTTAATTAGCCGAGCCGTTTCAACGCGCGGGTGCGGCCCATGAGTTGAAGCATCTGACCG
>CBDUKI010000191.1:0-5234 GCA_965367765.1 uncultured Henriciella sp. | reverse complement strand
AACAGGGCAATGTCCTGCTCGTTCTTGAGCAGCGCCCCGTGTAGCGGCGGCGTCAGCTTGTCAGGATCTTGCTCACGCAGGGTTTCCAGGTCGACATCCTCGTTCATCAGCAGTTTCAGCCAGTCGAGCAGTTCGCTGGTCGATGGCTTCTTCTTCATGCCAGGGACTTCGCGCATCGAGTAGAACGTGGTCAGCGCGTCGGAGACCAGCTTCTTCTTGATGCCTGGATAGTGCACGTCGATGATGTCTTTCATCGTCTGCTCATCCGGGAATTTGATGAAGTGGAAGAAGCAGCGGCGCAGGAAGGCGTCCGGCAGTTCCTTCTCATTGTTCGAGGTGATGATCACGATTGGGCGCTGGCTGGCCTTGATCGTTTCGCCGGTCTCGTAGACGAAGAATTCCATGCGATCGAGTTCCTGCAGGAGGTCGTTCGGGAATTCGATATCGGCCTTGTCGATCTCATCAATCAGCAGGATCGGGCGGCCTTCGGCGGTGAACGCCTCCCACAATTTGCCCTTGCGGATATAGTTGCGAACGTCCTTGGCGCGCTCCTCGCCCATCTGGCCGTCACGCAGGCGTGAGACCGCATCATATTCGTAGAGGCCTTGCTGGGCCTTGGTGGAGGACTTGATATGCCACTCGATCAGGTCGACGCCGAGCGCTTTGGCGACCTCGATAGCCAGAACGGTCTTGCCGGTGCCCGGCTCGCCCTTGATCAGTAGCGGACGCTCCAGTGCAATGGCTGCGTTCACGGCTACCTGCAGGTCCTCGGTGGCGACATAGTTTTCGGTGCCTTCAAAGCGCATGGGAATTCCTCGGGAGTTTACGTTGACGCTAAGGATAAGACGGTGAGCGCGAAGTACAAGCGTTCACGCCGGGGGAAGGCCTGCCGAAAGGGCTGGCGATTCTCTGATCACAGAATGTGTTGTGCCGATCTGGTGAGTGAGGCTGGCAAGCTATTGAAATGTAAGCTCAAAAAGTTTGCGTCCTGAGCCATGCAAGACGCCGTTAACCATTTCGGCGTTAACCTTGTCGTGAAGATGAGGATTCCAGCATGCCGCTGAAACTGTCACTCAAGCCGGGCGAGGCCGTTATCGTAAACGGTGCCGTGCTGCGCAATGGGGACAGGCGGGGCACCATGCTGCTGGCGAATCAGGCCCGTGTCCTGCGTGAAAAGGACATCCTGCGCCCGGAAGACGTTTCTACCCCGGCTGACCGGGCTTACTTTGCGATCATGCAGCTTTACCTGATGGGCGAGCATGACGGCGTGGTTTACGACCAAGTCGCCTCGGCGCTCGCCGATGTCCTGGAAAGCGTGGATACCGATGGCCAGCGCGAGAGCATTCTCGACATGTCGCGCGCCTGCGCCGCCGGGCAAACCTATCAGGCGCTATCCATGTGCCGCCGCTTGATGAAACAGCAAGCCGGGGCGGGGATGACCTGATGGCGGATGAAGCCATGCATACGCAGATGACCAACCCGGCCGGTCCAGTGGACCTGGAAACGGGGATTTCCCTGATAGAGGCCGGGCAGGCCGAGGACAGTCTGGTGGTCGACCTGGGCGACGGCTGCCTGGCCCGCGCCGACGGCCGCAAGGGCTTGCAGGGCCTGCTGCAGCGCTTGCGTGGACACCGGGCCCTGACCAGCATGGCCTATTCAACCAGCAGTGAAGCCCTGGTGTCTATGCGTTCCGTCACACCGGATATGCATCCTGATGTGGTTGCCATACTCGACGCCTTGAAACATCGCGCTTAAACGGGCGGCGATCACCATCCAGACAATGGAGCGCCTGAATGAGCGGCGAATTCATTACCATCTTCTCTGCAGCTTTCGTCACGTTTTTCGTGCTGATCGATGCGCTCGGTGTTGCGCCGGTCTTTGCCTCGTTAACGGCACGCGGGCCAGCCTCCTATCGCCGGTCCATGGCCGTGCGCTCGGTGATCGTTGGCTCGCTGATCATTTTCGGGTTCGCCTTCTTCGGAGCCTGGTTGCTGGAAAAGCTGCACATCACGATTGATGCTTTCCGGGCCGCTGGCGGGGTGCTGTTATTTATGATCGCGCTGGACATGGTGTTCGAGAAACGCACGGAGCGCCGCGAAAACCGGGCCGATAGCGTGTTGGCAGAGGAAGATGCCAGTGGTCACCTTGATGACATCTCGGTCTTTCCGCTCGGCATTCCGATGCTGGCTGGTCCGGGCTCAATCGCCACCGCCATGCTCTACATGTCAGAGAGTGCCACGTGGATTTCCAAGGGCGCCGTGTTGGCCGCAATCGGCGCGAACATGGTGATCTGCCTGATCATCTTCCTGATCGCTGGACCGCTGGTCAAAGCTATGGGCGACAGCGTGGCCGGGGCCATCACACGCATTTTTGGGGTGATCCTGGCCGCCTTGTCGGTGCAGTTGCTGATCGACGGGATCAAAGGCGCGTTCGGCCTTTAGCGACGCCCGCCAGGCCGGATGGTCTCCGCCTGGGTGAAGGCAGACAGGGCCGTCCACAACAGGGCCATGCCGAGCGCAACCAGTGCCATTGTCTGCAAGACCAGGACGCGGTTCCACTTCACCCCGATCTGCGCCAGTTCCAGTACATCCGGGCCGATCTCGCGGGCCAGGGCAACCGAACGTTCGCCGCCGACTTCGGTGACCAGCAAGGCGCGGCGCATGTCTTCCGGGCTGGAGGCTTGTTCAAGCAAGGTCAGCGCGCCTTGTGAACTGGTCAGCTCGACCAGGCGGGCGATGATGGTCATATCGCGTGACAGGCGAACCAGTGCTTCTTCATCAATCGCGTTCTCATAGGCCTGCATGACGTATTCGACGCGTTGTTCAGTGGTCATAACCGGTTCAAAGGCGCTGCCGAGGCTTTCGCGGAGGTTATCGCCCGGCAAGGCATCATCTATGCGTCGTGAGATATAGCGCGCAAACCTGGATTTCAGTCGGCCCGACCGATGGGCTGCGCGCAGAGCAGAGGCGGCCGAAACGAAGGCTTCGGAGTCCGGTGTATTGCGCGCTTGCTGGATCAGGCCGAGTGCCCGCAGGCGCAGCTGCAATTCATCAATCTGCTCGCCTTCCCACCAGCGTTGGCTGAGACGGACCAGATCTACCCAGTCACCAAGCAGGAAGGCTGCCTTGCGGTGGCCGAGGGGGTCCTGGGTATTGGTTTCGCTTTCGGTTTCACTTTCAGTGGCGCTTTCGTCTGGCGCTTCAGCCGCTTCGCCGGGTGCGAGTTCTTCTCCGCTTTCACTTGCCCCAGGCCCGACGACTTCTGTTGTGGAAACGACAGGTTCGGGCTTGGTTGCGGGGGGGGAAATCGCGCGTTGATAGCTGGCCCGCACGGCATCGGGCAGGAAGAGCAGGGCAGCGCGGGCGATGCGTTGGTCTTCGGTGCCGAATTCCTCGGCCTCGGCGGCAGCCAGGACAGCCTGCGAGTCCTTGCGGTCCATCATCAGCGGCGCGGCCAGCAGGTAGCCACGGGCAGCCGGGAAGTCGCGTTCGCTCAACGTCGCCTCGATGCGCCGTGCCCATTGCGCGCGTGCTTCACCATCCTCTGTAGTCAGTGACCGAAACGAGTCCTCAATGTGGGCGCGCGTTTCAGTCCGCGCCTGCAGGCTCATCGGATCCGTGGCGATGTCGGATGTGTAGGCCGCGATAATGATGCGCGAGGCCATGATTGGTAGCAGCAAAAGCAGGCTGTTGAACAGCAGAGACTGGCGCCAGGTTGACGGGCGGGTGGTTTCTCGCTGTCTCCAACGCGATGCCATCAATCAGGTCCGTTCCAATTCCACTCACACGCGAATCTTTGTGCAAACTCTATACCGCACAGGCCGTGGCTTGAAATCAAGTGAAGGATTGCTTCGGAACTGTGATTGTCACGCCTTCGCCGCCGCATTGCCATAATTTAACGTCATCACAATCCAAAGCGGCCTGATTATTGCGGATTGCGATTTTGCGCTTCTGGCAGTATATGGCGCGCAAACTCAGTAGAGGAGCTGATTCATGGCGGACATCGACCTGGAAGGATATATCCCGACCAAGGATGAAGAGTTCATGAATTCCAAGCAGAAGGCTTACTTCCGCAGGAAGCTGAATGATTGGAAAGAAGAAATCCTGAACGGCGCAAAAACTACGATTGGTAATTTGCGCGCTGAATCGAGCAACCATCCCGATCTCGTGGATCGCGCATCAGCTGAAAGCGACAAGGCGCTGGAACTGCGCACCCGCGACCGCCAACGCAAACTGATTTCCAAGATTGATGCGGCGCTGCGCCGGATCGACGAAGGCACTTACGGCTATTGCGACGATACGGGTGAGCCGATTGGCCTTGGCCGACTGGAGGCCCGCCCGACCGCGACGCTGAGCCTGGAAGCGCAGGAACGCCACGAGCGCAATGAGCGCACTGTACGCGACGATTAGGTCCGACCTGCCGATTCTTTTGGCGGACTCGAAAATACTAACGCTTCATTAACCGTAGCCGCGCATTGATTCACCTATTGTTTAAGGTGTGCAGAATGCGTAGCAGCAATGTTCAGACGACCGCCTCGGATGACTGGGCGTCAGAGCCGCCCGGACGGGCTGGCTTGCACCAGGACAATCTTCCCATGGATGATGATCGCCCGTTCCCAACCATGCGCGGGGTATTGACCAAGCAAGAGATCGAGGCGCTGTTGCGCCCGAACCTGCCAGACGACATTGGCTTGCCGACTGTGCCGGAACGGATCGAGCCACGCCCACGTGCCGTGTTCGACGAAGATGAAGACAGCACTGAGACCCGACAAATGCGAGAAAAGGCTGGCGGTCTGGCCGCGCGCATGTCGCTTTGCCTGGGGCGCGCAACTGGCGTGAAGGCGGCGATTGGCCTGCGCGATGTGGCTGCGATGAAGACGACCGCCCTGCCAGACCTGATGCACGGCAAGATCGGGGCTGTCGCTTGTTTCGGCCTGAGCGAGACGCAGGCCAGCGTTCTCGTCTGCCTGACAGGCAGCTTTGCCGATGCGCTGATTGCCCAGGCCTGCGGTGCGCGCGGCTCAACGGGCCGGATTGGCGATGGCTGGACACTAAGCGCAATCGACTGTGCCCTTTTGGAGCAATTGCTTAGCCCACTTGGCGAAGCACTGGATCCGGGCTTGCGCCTGCAAGCGATTGAGACCGACATTCCCTATGTCACCAGCCTGTTGCCTGCCGGGGAGGTGATCGTTGCCGATTATGCGGTGGAAGCCCCGGGAACACGCACCGAAATGG
>CBDUKI010000190.1:0-5298 GCA_965367765.1 uncultured Henriciella sp. | reverse complement strand
TACGTCGCCTCCAACAGGGCCTTCAATATTGATGCGGTGGCCAGCACGACAGGCAACCCGGCAAATCTGAACCTTATCCGCCTGCGCATGCGCGTCACTCAGGCGGGCAATGATGCCGGTCTCGCTTTCGGGGCCTCTTCACAGCTTCCTCATACCGGCAACACAACCCGCTCGGGTGTTCAGCATGTGAACTTCCGGCGCCTGTCGACCATGACCGGGGGGTATAATATATTCTCGGGCAATCGCCGCACCGCGCGCGCACCTGGCTCTATAACCGATCAGTCGGTCCGGTTCGACCAGACCTATCGCTGGAATACTGGCAACATCGACCTGTCGCAGGGCGTGATCGATGTTGAAGCTGAAGTGGTCTACACTGTCTTCATTCCGTAAGTCGGAACGGCCTAGTCTTTCATCAGACCAGCGGCCTTGAGCGTCTTGCCGGCACGGATCACCTTGGCCAGCTTTTCTTCCGATGACCGGTCACCGCTATTGGAGTCCGGGTGGAACTGGCGGACATATTCAGCATAACGCGCCCGGATCTCAGCCGGTTTTGCCGTCGGCTCCAGATCCAGTTCGGCCAGCGCCTTGCGGGCAACACCCGTTGCGCCGCGGTTGGCCCGGCGGGCTTCCTTGCCCGCTTCACGGTTCTGGAAGAATTCCGATCCGCGCCAGGTCCGTGGGTCATTCGCCTTCCCGGCCTTGGTGCCCCCCATCGGGCCAGCCCCCATGCGCCAGGTTGGCGCGCCGCCATAGCGCGCATTTTCACGGAAATCGCGCTGTTCTTCATCGGTCATCGTGTCGAAGAAATTGAACGACTTGTTATATTCAGCTGCGTGGCGCTTGCAGAACCAGTACTTGCCATCGCCAACCCGTTTAGGCGCAGGATGCTCGCCCTGCAGGTCACAACTGCCATGGTCGCACAGACGGTCTTCCTTGGCCTTTTCCCGTGCCTTTTCGTCGGCAGGGGGCTTCACGCGAATGTCGGTGAATTTGACGCGGTAATCGTAATCTTTGCTCATCAGCGGCACTGTATATATGTTTCTGTCAGGTGAGGCCAGAACAGATGACACGACAAACCCGAATTTATGACACATTGACCCAAGCATTCACCCCTGAAATGCTTGAAGTTATCGATGACAGCGCCCGCCATGCCGGGCATGCTGGGGCGAGTCCCGAAGGCGAGACCCATTACAATATTGTGATCAAGGCAGCGGCCTTTGACGGGCTGTCTCGCGTCGCCATGCAACGCGCCATTATGCAGGCGCTGGAAGCAGAGTTCCAATCTGGTCTGCACGCCCTGTCGATCAAGGCGTCCACGAACTGACCACAATTGATAAGCCTTTGGTTAAGCCCTGTGGGATAAAACTGGGTGGAGCGGAGGGTGTTATGTCGGCGCTGAACAGGAAGATCCCAAGTCATTCAACCGCCCCGTCAGGGACGGTCAGGGTCGCTGCAACCGCCGACCAGACCTGGGCCCTGGATGCTGAATACCTCTACAAACGCCTAGAACTGCTGCGCCCAGTTGGCCGTCACTATGTCAATCGCATTCGAATGCTGGACCTGATCTGCGACATGTTGCTGGTTGCCGGCGTCTTGTCAGCTTTCTTCATCGCCTGGTGGACTGTGATCCCGCTTGTCGGGTTTGCCTGCCTGCAAAGGGTCGCCAATCGCCGTATGGCCGGGGAGCTGGCTGGAAAGGCAGCGCAGGAGTCCACGGATGCGTTCCTATATCTGTATAATTCCGGGGCGCTCTGGCTCGAACGCCCAGCCGCTACCAGCTCTTCATAATATCCGGTACGCCATCTTCGGCGGCGCTCGCTTTCTTGGCCAGGAACCGGCGCAAGGGCGCAATCCGCCCAGCCGCTAGCAGGCCAAGCGTGCGAATGGGTTTGGTCAAAGTGGAATCGTTCGAGAATAGACGATCAATGCCATCCATGCCGAGTGACATGGTCAGCGCATCGAAGCGCCGAGCCTGTGAATAACGCTCCAGTACCGGTGCCGATCCAATATCCAGTCCGGTATGCACAGCCTTGCTGATGACGTCGATCAGCGCCGCAACATCGCGGAAGCCCTGGTTCAACCCCTGCCCGGCCAGCGGATTGATCCGGCGTACGGCATCGCCAACAAGCGCCGCTCGTGGACCGATCATCGCGGTCGCCAATTGCAGGATCAATGGATAGGATCCGGCTTCACCCTCGATCTTCATTGGCCCGGCAAATCCAGCGAAGCGCCGGTTCAGCTCAGCTTCTGCCTCTGCAACCGGACGGGCCGCCAGCGCTTCGGCAGCACCGCGTTTCATGTACCAGGCCAGGTTAGCCCGATCACCCGTCAGCGGCAGAGTCGCAAACGGCCCCTCCGGCGTAAACAATTGCCGTGCGATGCCATTATGTGGGGCAGACAATTTGACATTGGCGGTGAAGACGGACTTGCCATAATCGCGCCCTTCGGTGGCTATGCCGAGCGCCTGGCGCACCGGCGACTTCATGCCATCAGCGCCAACCACAAGCCGGGCGCTCAGCGCACGCCCGTCGCGCAGGGCCAGGCGAACATGTCCCGGCTCATCTTCAAGGCTTTCAAACAGGGCCGGAGCGAAATGATCAATCCCGCTGCACGCCATTAAGGCCTTGTCCAAGGCAGCCTGCAGCGGTTCGGCGGGTAACATCTGGCCAAGCGTATCGTTCGGGTCAGGGCTGTCGAGATCAGCATCGGTGAACAGAACAGACGGGCTGCCGAACCAGTGCGTCCCCCCATCTTTTGCTTCCAGGCCGTGCAGGGGTTGGGCCACACCAGATAATTCCCCAGCCACACCAATTGACTTCAACAACTGCCAACTGCCCGTCACGATAGCATAATTTCGCCCATCAGCCGGTTTTACAGCCGCTGGATCACGCGCATCGATCACGGCAACCCGCAAATCCTCTTGCGCCAAGGCCAGCGCCAGGCTCGCCCCGGTCGGACCGGCGCCGACAATTGCCACGTCGTAGATCAGCTCACTCATGTTTTATAGATAAATCCAGCACGGCTTGCGGTCCATGGCTGACAGACAAGCGGGCGTTTGCGTCGCAGTTTGCACATTTTTTAATCACCCGTGTTTGAGGCGGCCACTGACTCAAGATTATCTCTGGCGCATTATCGTGCAGGGTCGCTTTCTGCAGGGGTTAATCAACCAATAATGCGGGAGTAGGGCATGCATAAAGTTGTAACCAGGATCGTGCGGGGGGCAATGTTCTTGCCTGTCGCCGCAATGGCGGGGGTCACTGCCTTCGCTCAAGAGGCGGAAATTCCGTCAGCCAGCGATGTCAGCGCCTATGTTGATAATAGCTACCTGTTCCTGATCGGTGGCTTGATCGTAATGTTCATGGCAGCGGGTTTCCTCTGCCTCGAGGCTGGTCTGGTGCGGTCGAAAAACGCATCCATGCAGTCGCTTAAGAACGTGGCACTCTTCTCAGTCGCTGGCCTGATGTTCTGGCTGGTCGGCTACAACATGGCCTATCCAGGCGCCACCGTCCTGAACGGCATTTTTGGCATTCCGACCTTCATCTGGGCGCCCTCTGAATCGCTCGATACTGGCTATGCTGCCAGCTCCGACTGGTTCTTCCAGATGGTCTTCGTGGCCACGGCCGCATCTATCGTTTCCGGGACGGTTGCCGAACGTATCAAGCTGTGGCCGTTCCTGATCTTCGTTGCCGTGCTGACCGCGTTCATCTATCCGATCGTGGCCTCTTGGGAATGGGGTGGCGGCTACCTTGATAGCGTCTGGGGCTTCTCTGACTTTGCTGGTTCCACACTGGTTCACTCAACAGGTGGCTGGGCGGCCCTGGTCGGCGCCATCATCCTCGGCCCACGTGCTGGCAAGTATTTCGGTGAGCGCGTGAACCCGATGCCAGGATCCAATATTCCACTGGCAGCCCTGGGTACATTTATCCTGTGGTTCGGCTGGTTTGGCTTCAACGGCGCCTCTCAACTCGCCGCAGGTACGTTTGACGACATCAACTCCGTCGCCAACATCTTCGCCAACACCAATATGGCCGCCGTCGGTGGTGTCCTCTCGGCGATGATCCTGACTGCCGTCCTCTATAAGGGTAAAGTCGACCCAACCATGGCCTTCAATGGTGCAATTGGTGGCCTGGTTTCGATCACGGCTGAGCCACTGGCCCCAAGCATGGGTGCGTCTGTCCTGATCGGTGCCGTGGGTGGTGTCCTGGTCGTCCTGACCGTGCCACTTCTCGACAAGCTGAAAATTGACGATGTTGTCGGCGCGATCCCGGCTCACCTGGTCTGCGGTATCTGGGGCACGATCATCGTTGCAGCCTCTTATGGCAATGCCATCATGCCACCCGCCCCTGATGCAGACGGCGCAATCGGCGTCAGCTATGTCGGCCAGCTCGTCGGTGTCGGTCTGACAGCGGTTTTTGTCGGCCTCGCGTCGGCGGCAGTCTGGATGGCCTTGAAGGTCACACTGGGCATCCGCGTCAGCGAAGAAGACGAGCAACTCGGCCTCGACCGCGCAGATACCGGCGTGGAAGCCTATCCAGAATTCGCCTCCTAGGGGAATCTTTCCTGCGAAGTGAGGGCCTGCCCTCACCAACTGCCCCCAACCTTCACCGGTTGGGGGTTTTTTATGCAGCCGCCCCCCAGTTGTTAGCGCAGCCTTAAGTCCATGATGCCAGTTTCACGAAAGTTTAAGGCACAGGCAGCGGAGCGTAGAGTATGGCTGAGACCATGGCACAGGCCCACCACATGCGAGAAGTCTCTGATCCGGTTTGGCGCATCCTGACCGGAACAGCCGCTTTTGGGTTTGGGGTGTTCATCTGTGGCAGCGTCGGCTCCTATGCTCCGACTGATCCAAGCTGGAATGCCGCAACCAGTGGTGATGTCCAGAACCTGTTCGGCGCGGGTGGGGCTGTTTTTGCGGATGTCGCCCGCCAGATGCTCGGCTGGTCGGCCTGGGTCGCGGGCCTTGCCCTGATGATTGGCGGGGCCATGCGCGCCGTACTGATCGGGGCTCCGAGAATCCGGCGCTGGTTCATGGGTGCCCTGTTCGTACCACTGTCAGCGGCCTGCTTCGCCGCCTGGCCAGTACCGACAAGCTGGCCGCTGCGTGCGGGCCTCGGAGGCATGGTTGGTGACGGCTTGCATGATCTCTCCGTCATGCCTTTCAAGGCGCTGCTCCTGCCAATGCCAAACCTTCTGGCAGGCCTGGCCCTGGGTGCCGCCGCGCTTCTCGCAGCCTTTTCCGCGCTCGGCTTCCGGCGCGGCGATGCGCGCCTCCTACAGTCTGCGGCGGCCCGTTCTGGC